>CAKUEV010000144.1 GCA_934646845.1 uncultured Slackia sp. | reverse complement strand
GCCTTCTCGACGGCAGCGGCGGATTCTTCGGTGCCATACGTCGAGCGCAGCGTTTCGGCGATGTCTTCCTTCAGGAAATCGAGCGTCTCGGCGTCGTGCGCGAAATCGTTGAGCGCGGCTTCTTCGAGATAGATGCCTTTTTCTCGTGCGTATTTGATAAACCCGGGAAACGGCGTGATCGAGCGTTCGTGCGCGAGGCGTTCGCGCTCGTCGGTCCAAGCAGGGTCGTATCGAAGGCTGCCGTCGCTATTCTGGGCGACCACGCCATACGCGGGCGGCTTGTTTTCGCCGGCGAGCAGCGCGATCATCGTGGCTGCGAGCGAATACGCGTCGCTGCTTTTGCGCAGGTCGGTTTCGCCACTTGAAGGAAAGCAGCTTTCCGGAGACGAGAAACCCTGCGTTCCCCAAGCGAGTCGGGCTTGGTCGCGCGAGGTTTGAGCGATGCCGAAATCGATGAGGCGCACGCATCCCGTTGAATCGAGCAAGACGTTGCTGGGCTTCACGTCGCGGTGGATTACGGCTTCGCGAAGTTCCGTTTCAGCCGTGGCGAGGAAGGCGATGACGGGCGAAATGGTCGAAAGCGTCTCCTCAACCGTCATACCTCTTCCCGTGCGGCGAAGGTGCTTCGCAAGGGTGTCGCCATCGAGCCATTCCTCGACGATGCAGCTTTTTTCTTGGAAGCCGGCTGCGTGCGGCATGCGCACGGTGCCATGCGCGAGAGCGTTGGGAAGCACGCGGAAGTTCGAGAACTTCTTCAACGAACGCCATTCGAGCAGGCATTCCTCGCTGTTTTCGAACACCTTCACTGCGATTGGGGCGCCGCCGGGCGTGTGGGCTTTGAAGATTGTTGCTTGACCGCCGCGGCTGGTTGCTTCTTCGAATGCGAGATTTTGCGGTGTTTGGCGAATGTCGCTGCGCTCGGGTGTGGCGGGAGTGAAAAGCAGCTCGCGCGAGAAGGAGGCGCCTGGCGTCGGCGTGGCGACCGAAGCGGGCGTGGCTACTGGCGCGACCGACGGCCCCGTTCCCGTGAGAAGCTCTTGGCTCATGTCGGCCCCCTTTGCGCTTAAATCCTCGCCTGCGATGCGGCTTCGTGATTACGCTAAGGATAGCGTAATCACCACGCGGCGATCGTTCTTGGCGGCGGTTTCGTCGAACGTTCCGGTGTTCATGGAAGTCGCGCCCTCATCGCCGCGGCCAATCGCCTCGATTGAGCCGGGGTTGACGCCCGCCGCAATCAGGGCGTCGCGCACGGCTTCCGCGCGGCGCTGGCTCAAATCGACCAGGTCGCTGCGCGAGAATGCGGGCGAGGCGGCGGTGTAGCCTTCGACGAGCACGGTGGCGCCGCTGTTGCTTGTGATGGTGCCTGCGAGCTCGGCGAGCGTCGCTTTGGCCTGGGCGGGGTCGATGAATTCGGCGGAGTCGCCCACGAAGGCGAGCACTGTTTCATTCAGCACGACCTGGGCGCTCTGGCCGTGCTCAAGGTGGGGAAAGCTGAGCGAATCCTGTTCGAAATCGATGGTCGAAACGGTTGGCAGGTCGGCGTCGCAGCCAAGGCGCGTGAGCACGTCCGGTTCGATAATGGCTACGCCGCCGGTCGCTTCAACGAGGGTCGGGTAGAGGCTCTGGAGCTTTGCCGCGATGGAGCTCGGAATCACCTGCTCGCCGCTCGCCTGGCCCAAGCCGTAAAAGTGTACTTCGATGCCCGAGAAATTCGCGAGCGCGCCCATGCTTGCCAGTTGGTTTGCGATGTCATTCGCGTCGGCGTTCAGAAGGTCGCTCGATCCGGCCAAAAGCCCCGTGGGGTTCAGGCCCGAGCTAATCACGTTGATCACCATTTTTGAGCCGTTGTCGTGGGCGCGCAGCTCGTTGGCGGCGTTGTTGAGGGCGGAAAGGGTGTCGATCTCGCCGGTTTGGGCGCGGGCGCCGCACACGCTCGTGAAGTAGTCGGCAAGGAAGGAATCGATTTCTTTCTCTTGACCGGCCTGCGAGTTCTTCGTGGTGGCGAAGGTCTTGCCGTGCGGGGTGGAGCCGGCGTCGCAAGTGAGGTAGCCCGCGTAATTGCCCTGTTCAATGGCCGCTTTCGGGTAAGCGAGGCACGTTGTGGGAATGCGGAACGCGCTATTCTGGCTGGCGGAGGTCACGACCATGCAGCTCACCGGTTCAGTAATGGTGGACGAATCGACCGCCGCGGGGTCGATGGCGTAGCTTCCGGGCGTGGCGCTTTGCGCGCCGCTCGAGCCTTCGGCCGCGCAACCCGTGGCGAATGCCGCGATGAGAAGCGTGAGCAGAAACGATGCTGCGATGGTTGCCGTGCGAGTGACGGGGCTGTTCTTGATGCTCATGGCAATCGGTCTCCTTTACGCTGCTTTTGCCTGATCGGAGGCGGTGTTTTCGGCGCCTATGGCGTTGTTGGCGGCGTTGTTGGCGGCGGCTGCGTCGAAGTCGACTGCGGCCTCGCTAGCCTCGCCCGCGACTTCGGCATCAGCTTCGGTGCCGGCGTCAGTCGGGTTGGTGGCTGCGACGCCGGCGTCGGCCGTTGCGTTGCCACTCTTGCCGCTGCCGCTGGTCGTTGCCGCATTCGACGCTGCAGCTTCTGCACTTTCGGCCGTGGGGGCTTTCTGCACAGCGGCGATCGCGCTGGGGAATTTCTTTGCGATGCGCGCGTCGAATTCCGCAGAAAGCCTGGCGAATTGCTCGCGTTCCGCCTTGCGCTGGGCTTCGATTTCGTCCACGAAACCGATGAAGCAGTTGTGGCTGTCGTCCGATTTCGCGACGAGCTGCTGGAATACCTGCTCGCACGAGCCCTCCGCCGCGGCGATGCTCTGGCGTCCGGCGGCGAGCGCCACGCGGGCGGCGGTGGCGATGTCTTCGTCGATGTGGTTCTCAATGATGCGCATGCGCTCGATTTCTGCCTGTAGGGCTTCGGCTTCTGCGCGAATGTCGAGGCTCTTAATGAGGAAGGCCGCGATGGCCTCGCCAAGCGCGATGCCTGCCATGATTAGGACGAACGCCATGCCGTCGATCGAGAGGCCGGAAACGACCTCTCCCGAGACGCTCGTCGTGGTCGAAGCCGCCTCTGTGGTCGCGCGCAGGAAGGCGCCGGCCATGGCCACGAAAAGGGACCCGATAGCCGCGCATGCGGCGGGCCCCTTTTCGCCGGCGGCGATTTTCTCCGACGCGACCCAAGGCAGAATGATAAGCAAGAGGCTTTGGGCGACGGCTACGAGTCCGGCGAAGAAGTTGTTCGGGCTGAAGGTGCCGAACGGGTCAACGTCGAGGAAGACGCACACGGCTGAATAGTCGAGGCCTGCGTTGGCCAGCGCCAACATAAGAAGCAGTGCGGTGCTCGTGACTTTGTTCATGGCCTACTCCTTCGTCTCGAGGGTTGCGTGCGGCGTGCGCGGCTGGCTGATCTGGCGGTCCTGGCGGGTCTGGCGTGCCTGACGGGCCGCGCGCTTCGGAGTGATGCGCTCCAGGCGCTGCTCGGCCTGGATGATCTGGCTGCGAATGGCTGCGCGGTAGGTGGATTCCATCGTTTCGGCGTAGCGGGTGAGCGCCTCCTCGATTTCCGCGAGGTGCTTTTCGGCCGTGCAGGCGGTTTCGTGGTAGAACAGGCCCACGCCGGTTTTGAAGAACGTCGCGTAGCTGTCGGAGCGCGCCAGCTGGCGGCCGCGTTCCTCATCGTAGTTGGGCGCTTCGGGAATCACGAGGCCGATGCTCGCGGCCGGGTTGCCGATTTCCTTCTTCGATGCGGAAGGCGAAACCGACATGCGGGCGGGGCCTTCAGGCAGGGTGATCTTCTTGCGGAACAGGTTCATTTCCTAGCCCTCCTTCTCGATGATGTCGACGTTGCGCGTACCCAGCACGCCGACGAGGTTGTACGGCGGCTGCACGTTTCCGCGGCGCGCGGCCCATTTGAGATGCGTGTCGCTGAGCACTTCGTAGTTGCAGGCGGTGAAGGCATGGCGTGCTTCGAGTGCTTCCGACGTGCGATTTACCATGCGGTTCGCGCGCGTTTGCATGGCGGTCCAGGCGGAAAGCTCGCTTTCGACCTGGCGCGCGACGGCTTCGCGCTTGGCTACCTGAACGGCCTTGTCGTGCTGCTTGATGGCCTCGCGATCGGCTTCGGGCAGTGCCGAGATGTTGCGGTCGTCCACGTGGACGGGCTGGTCAACGGCGGCTCGGGCTTCGTTGGCCGCGCCGCTGAGGCGGCTGCATGCCTCCTGGCACACGGCCTGCACCTCTTTCGCGGTGTTCATGACGCGGCTCAGCTGGATTTCCTGGAGGCTCTGGTCGCTGCGCGCGGAGCCTTCGAGCTTCGAGAGGAAGGGCGAGTTGCAAACGTGGTCGGAGGTTTTCTGCTTGACCTGCTTCGACCACAGGATGCCGCTAATGGCGGTGGTCCACTTCTTCGGCGAGAAGATCGCTTTGCTCGTGATGCGTATGTTGCGGTCGAGCTTGTCGAGCTCGAGGTCAATCCACTCCAGAGCTTCTTCGCACTCCTTGATTGTCGTGATCGACGTTGGCTTTTTGACTTTGCCCATGGCGCGCTCCTTTCCGGCGGGTGCTTGTTGGATGGGCCGCTTTCGCTTTTCGCTTTCGCGGTTCGCCTTCTACATGGAAAACGGCGGTTGGTTTTTCTGGAAAACTGACGCCGCCTTGGCCGGCGGGTAAAACACGGTTGCGTTGTCGCGGGGCCGTGCTTCGCGCTCTATTCCGGCGAGGCGGCGTGGGGTGGTGGGGCGAGTGGGGAAGTACGTTGTCGGACACGTTGCGGACTCGGCCCCGTTCATCTTCGGCGGCCGATACGCGTTGCGTGCCTGGCTTTGGGCCGCTTTTGTTTGCCCCGTCTCATCGTGGGCTAGTACGGATACGATCTGCCTCCGCAGTAGGGGCATTGGGTCCACATCACCTCGGTGGTGTGTTCCTTGTTGAAAACCTCGTAGCAGTTGCTGCATTCAAATGTTTGCTCGACCATGGCGGGCTCCTTTTCCGGCGGGGGGATGCGTTTCGGACGCGCCGCCGTCCGCGCGTCTTGCCCTCTACATGGAAAAGCTTGGCCGGTTTTTCTGGAAAATGCGAAAAGCCTGATGGACGAGTGTTGGGCACTGCGCCTTCCTGGGCCTCTTCTGCCAGAAAATGCCACAAGGGGGCCTCATTGCGGGCATGTTGCGCGGGCGGAATGGGGGAATTCGGCGTTGGGGATATTTGTGACCTGCGGTTTTGCCGCCGCAGTGCCGGGTTGCTCG
>CAKUEV010000143.1 GCA_934646845.1 uncultured Slackia sp. | reverse complement strand
GTAATCGTATTCTGGAAATCGTCACTGCCGCCATTGAGCATGCGGGCCTCGGCATAAATAGCCGCCGCCTTCTCGATGGTATGCATGAGGCCGAACGTGGTGTCGAAATCGGGGCCCGAGCAGAACAGGCCGTGCTGCGCCCAAATTGCCGCGTCGTAGGTCTTCATAAGCTCAGACGTCGCCTCCGCGATTTCAGCGCCGCCCGGCACCATCCACGGCACCACGCCGACGCCCTTCGGGAACACCACGATGCATTCGGTCATGGCTTTCCACAGCGCGCGGGTAATCGTGCGCGCGTCGAGGGGCATCACGAACGTCAGGGCAATCACATTGCCGGGGTGGGCATGGTAAATCACGCGGCAGGCGTCATTGGTCGCCTTCATGCGAACCGAATGGTTCATGAAGTGCGTCGGGAATTCAGACGTCGGCTTGCCGCCGTCTTTCAGGCCCCACACAATGCGCCATGCGTCGCCCGCGTCGTTGATTTCGACGATACCGACGTTGTGCGCCGGATCAAGCGGCACGTTGCGCATGTAGCGGCCCGAGCCGGTCGTAGTGAAGAAAGCGCCGCGCAGGTTGTCGGCCTGCACGCCCATCGAAACCCACTCGGACGGAACATCGTTGAAAAACGGGCGGCACGCAGCCACTTCGGCATCGGTCATGCGATACGTCAAGTTTCCGCCATTGCGCTCATGCCAGCCCTGGTCCCAGCCATCACCGCATAGTCGCACAAAACCCTTCATGAACGGCTGCTGCTCAACCGCAACGCCCGAAACGGCGGATTTCGCGGCCGATACGCCCTTTCCAACCACATCTTGGGCGCTATCGAGAATACCCATTGTCTTGCATACCTTTCTTGATTCGCGCGCGTCGCGCGCTCTACAGAAACGCGGGGCCGCAACCCCGCCATAGCGAAGCGGCCCAACCGCGCGCACGCGCGCAGCTGAGCCGGAACACGTTGATTTAGCAGCGCTGAGAGAGCACGTCGTCCTCATACGCCTTGATGGGAGCCCACAGCTCGCCATCGACGGGAACGCCGGCGCGACGGCAGAACTCATCCCACACGGCGCCAAACGGCATGGTCTTGAACTGCTCGGTCACAATCATCTTCTCGGAGAACTGATAGGTGTCCTGCAGCTTCTTCAAACGATCCCAAGGCTGGAGCATCTCGAACAGCAGGCTCTTCTCCATAGCGCGCGTGCCCGTGCACCATGCGCCAATGCGGTTGATGGACGCGTCGAAGAAGTCGAGGCCGATGATGATCTTGTCCCAGCCGCCCGGGCAGCGCACCACTTCAGAGGCGATTTCCTTGATGTTGTCTTCGAACAGCACCACGTGGTCGGAATCCCAATGCATGGAGCGGGTAACGTGCAGCGGCACATACGGGAAGAACAGCAGCAAGCTCGAGAGCTTGTCGGAGATGTTTTCCATGGGGTTGAAGTGGCCAGCGTCGATCAACGTGACGATGTTGCCGCCCTTCTTCGCCGCATAGGACACATAGAATTCCTGGTTGCCCGTGGTGAAGCCCTCGACGCCGATGCCGAAGACCTTCTGCTCGACCGAGTCGATGACGTGCGGGCACTCGAACGAATAAATCTCGTCCAGAGCATCCTTCAAGCGCTCACGCATGCCGTAGCGGTCGGCCGCGTAATCTTTCAGGCCGTCGGGAATCCAGAAGTTGTTCAGCACCATGTCGTCGAGCTCTTCGCCGATGCGCTCCGCGATTTTGCGGCACGCGATGCAATGGCGAATCCAGAAATCACGCACGTCTTTCTCGGGAGAAGAAACCGTGAGGCCCTCTTTCACCATGGGATGGCTGAACAGCGTGGGGTTGAAGTCGATGCCGTAGCCATGCTCTTTGGCCCATGCGACCCACGGCTCGAAATGCTTATATTCAATCTCGTCGCGATCGACCCAGGGGTTCTCGTCGGTGAAAATGGCATAGCTTGCGTGCAAGTTGATGCGCTTCTTGCCAGGAATGAGGCTGCACGCCTTCTCGAAATCGGCGGTCAAGTCCTCAAACGTGCGGGCACGACCGGGATAGTTGCCCGTGGTCATAATGCCGCCCGATGCCGCATTGTCTTTCTGATCAAAGCCCATAACGTCATCGCCCTGCCAGCAATTGACCGAAATGGCCTTGTCGGCGAGCTTCTCGAGAACGGCTTCGGTATCGATGCCCTCCGCCGCGTATGCCTCGCGTGCCAGTTCGTAGGCTGTGCTCATGTGCGCTCCTATCTAATGTGTTCTCTCTATCCAAAGTCGCCGAGGCGACTGTGAATTGCTTTGTTCGTCGCCCGCGTTATTCGGGCTGGTAAACTTCGACATCGAACGATGCCCGAATGGCATCGCGCGCCTGTTGCAAATCGTCGAAGTGGCCATCGCCAATCATTTGAACGACAAGATTGCCCAAGCTCGTGCCCTCAATAGGGCCCGCATACACGGGCAAACCGCATGCATTCGCGGTCATTTGATTGAGGTATGCGTCTTGGCAGCCGCCGCCGACAATGTTGATGGATGTGTATGTGCGCCCGGTAAGCGCGGAAAGTTCATTGACGGAATCGGAATAGCAGCTGGTCAAGCTCGAGTAGACGCAGCGCATAAGCTCGCCTATGCCCTCGGGGACGTCTTGGCCGGTTTCGCGGCACGCCTGACGGATTTCGTCGATCATCGACGCGGGCGCGAGAAAACGGTCGTCGTTGACGTTGACGAAAGATGCGGGACGGCTCGCCTGCGCATCGGCCTCACGAGCCGCTTCAATCAAATCGCCGAAGCCCCATTCCTTTTCGGCGCGCTGTCTTCCCGAACCAGAGCCGGCAACGTAATCGACGCCGTTGAGCTCACGACGAATGGATTGAATCATCCACAAGCCCATGATGTTTTTCAGGAAGCGATAACGCTTCTGATATCCGCCCTCGTTCGTGAAGTTCTGGAAACGGCTCGCGTCAGACGTGATGGGACCTTCATGCTCCACGCCGAGCAAGCTCCACGTGCCACTCGACAAATACACCGCGTCTTCGTCGCACGCGGGAACAGCCAAGAAGGCCGACCCAGTGTCATGCGTCGCAGGAAGCACGACCTGCGCGTCGAAGCCCACGCGCGCCTGGACCTCGCTGGTCAATCCACCGAGCACCGTGCCCGGCATAGAAACGTCGCCGAAAATGCGAGACGGCGCGCCCGCCGCCGCAAGGGCCCGCTCATCCCATGCGCACGTACGCGCATTGAGCAGATTCGTGGTGGTGGCATTAGTGTATTCGTTCGCCATAACGCCTGTGAGCAGGTAATTCAAATACTCGGGCACCATAAGGAAGCGATCCGCCGATTCGAGTTCTTCGGGATGTTCCGCGGAAAGCGCAGCCAGTTGGTAGATGGTGTTGAAGGCCTGGCGCTGAATGCCCGTGGCGCGATAGAGAGAATCGAGGCCCACGGCGCGGTCGACCTTTGCGGCAACCGGCTGCGTGCGGGCGTCGCGATATGCCACGGCGTCGCCCACGCGGTTTCCGCACGAATCGACCAGCACGAAATCGACGCCCCAGGTGTCGATGCCGATCGTTGTGGGAATTTTGCCCGCGGCGGCGCATTTCTCGAGGCCAACCAGGACGTTTTCCCAAATCATATCAATATCCCAGCAATCATGGCCGCGACGGCGCACCTGGGTGTTATCGAAACGGTGCATCTCTTCGAGCACGATTTTTCCGTCTTCGATATGGCCAAGCACGTGGCGCCCGCTCGACGCCCCAATGTCAATTGCCAGGTAATAACGACGCTCGGGCATTAGCGCTCCCCTTCCGTATGAGGCTGGCACATGCCATCGTTTTCGCGAATTTGCACGACGTACATCACATTCGTCGCCGCAACCGCATCGGGCGCGCCATCGGTGCCCGGCGATACCACAGGGCTCGTGGCGCGATCGCCCGCCGTGATAACCGCGATATCGCCATCGTGCACATAGCCATGAGAGACAACGGCCTGGCGGGCGTTCTCGACAACCCTGATCATGTCGCCTTGCACATCGCCAAGCATGGGAGTCACGCCCCAATGGATTTGCTGCTTGCGCATAACGCGCGGCGAGGGAGTCACCGCGTAAATCGGCACCCTCGGGCGCAGATTCGACACCAAGCGCGACGTGCGGCCCGACATCGTGGGAGCCACGATGCATGCCGCGTTCACGTTTTCGGCCGTTTGCACCGCCGCGATGCCCACCGCAAGCGCCACGCGGGCGCGCACGCGCGTACGGTCGGGAGTGCTCTCGTCAAACATATAGGGCTCCGACGCCTCTGCGATGCGCGACATCATTTGCACGGCGGGAACCGGATAACGCCCGCACGCCGTTTCGCCCGAGAGCATAACCGCATCGGTTCCGTCGTAAATGGCGTTCGCCACATCGCCCACCTCGGCGCGCGTCGGGCGCGGGTTGCGAATCATTGAATCGAGCATTTGCGTAGCGGTGATAACCGGCTTGGATGCGCGGTTGCACGCGCGGATGATTTCCTTCTGAATATGCGGAACCTTGTGAGCAGGCACCTCGACGCCCAAATCGCCACGCGCGATCATGATGCCGTCGGATGCGTCGATGATCTCGAGAATGTTGTCGACGGCCTCAGAGCACTCGATTTTCGAAATGAGCGAAATGTCCTCGCCGCCGTTGCCGTCCAAAAACTGGCGTATTTCGCGTACGCCAGCAGCGTCCCTCACGAAAGATGCCGCCACGAAATCGATGTCCTGCTCAATGCCGAACAGCAAATCGGAGCGATCTTGGTCGGTCATGGTGGGCAGCGGCACGCACACCCCGGGCAAGTTGATAGACTTGCGCTCCCCGAGCATGCCCGAATTCTGCACGGTGCAGTGGATATCGCTGCCCTCGACAGAATCGACGGCAAGTTCAATCAGCCCGTCATCAACAAGAATAATCGTGCCCGGCTCCACAACTTCGGAAAGCCCATGGCACGTTTGGGTCACAACGCGGTCGGTACCCTCGATTTCGCGCTCGGTAAGCGTGAAAGCACGCCCCGCCATGAGGCGAATAGGCTCATGCCCCGCAAGCAGCCCCGTTCGAATTTCAGGGCCTTTCGTGTCAAGCAGCACCGCGCAAGGCGAATCGACTTCGCGGCGAACTTTGCGAAGACGCTCCATGCGCGCGCGATGTTCCTCGTGCGTCCCATGGGAAAAATTAAAGCGGGCAACATCCATACCCGCAGCAATAAGGCCCTTAAGAGTCGACTCGCTGTCGACCGAAGGGCCCAGGGTGCACACG
>CAKUEV010000142.1 GCA_934646845.1 uncultured Slackia sp. | reverse complement strand
ATCACCGCTATCGTCGACTACGCACACAACAAGCTTTCGTTCGAAACGCTGTTCAAGTCGTTGAAGAAGGAATACCCAGGCCAGCAGGTCATCGCCATTTTCGGCGCTCCGGGCGGCAAAGCGTATGAACGCCGCGAAGTGCTGCCGCAAACCGCCGGCGCCTATGCCGACCTGCTCATTTACGCCGAAGAAGACCCCGCGCACGATCGCGTGGAAGATATTTGCGCCGAGATGGCCAACAACACTCCCAAAGGCGTTGCGCATGAAACCATCTACGACCGCGAAGAAGCTTTCAGACGCGCCGTGGAAGTCGCCCATGAAAGCGGCAAGCCCACGGTTATCGCATTTCTCGCCAAGGGCGAAGAAGAGCTGCAGCATCGCGGCGACAACTTCGAGCCCATCAAGAGCGACTCAGCCATTGCCCACGAAATTCTGGGCGCCTAGCGCAGCAACTCGCCAAGAAATAGGAAGCTGCGTCAAACAAGAAAGCCGCCCCGGGGCGGCTTTCTTTCATTCGCTATTCGTCAATGAAGTAACGCTTGTACCAAATAAGGAACACGAGCGGCGTATAAATCTTGCGCTGGTTCTGCGCCTTGCCCTCGTAGTGCTCATCGAGCAGGCCCATAAGCACGTCGCAATCGAAGAATTCGCTCGCCCACGGCGCCGTGAAGTATTCCTTCACCCAGTTGTACCACTTCTCTTCGCGCAGCCAATAAATCATGGGCACGGGGAAGCCAACCTTCGGGCGCGTCGCCCACTCGTCGGGCAGGCTCTTGTTCGCGGCGTGGCGCAACACGAGCTTGTTGCCGTTTTCGTTCACGCGATAGCGATCGGGAATGTGCTCGGCAAATTCCATCACGCGGCGATCGAGGAACGGAACGCGCAGCTCAAGCGAATGAGCCATGCACATCTTGTCGGCCTTGAGCAGAATGTCGCCCGGCAGCCACATGTTCATGTCAAGGTACTGCTTGCGAATGAGCTCGCTCTTGTCGGAAACGCGCGCGTAAATAGGCGCGGCGAGCTCAAAAGCGCCTTCGCCCTTATCGTATTCGGGGCGCAGCACGCTCGAAACTTCGCGCTCGGGCCACACGAGCGCCTGGCCAACGAAGTATTCCTCGGCCATCTCGGCACCCTTCATAAGGAAGTTGTGGCCCTTGAAATACGGCATGTGCTTCGCGGCCTTGCCGAGCGCGCGGCGCACGCCGAACGGCACCATGCGCTTGTATTTCGCAACCGACGGGTTGTCCTCATACCATGCATAGCCGCCGAAAATCTCGTCGGCGCCTTCGCCCGAAAGCACAACCGTAACCTGCTCAGCAGCCATTTGCGCCAAGAACCACAGCGGCACGCTCGACAAATTCGACTGCGGCTCGTCCATGTGGTACTGAATCTCGGGCAGGGCCTCGAAAAATTCGTCCGCAGAAATCATCTTGCGGTAGTTCTCGATGCCCAGCTTGTCGGAAAGTTCCTTAGCGTAATTGGTTTCGTTGAATTTGTTGTAATCGAAACCAACCGAGAACGTTTTATCGGGCATGAGGCATGCGGCGATGTAGCTTGAATCGACGCCGCCCGAAAGGAAGCTGCCCACTTTCACGTCGGCGATGCGGTGGGCGCTCACGCTTTCATGCACCACTTCGTCGAGCTCGTCGACGTATTCCTCGAACGACTTGTCGATTTCCGAGAAATCGCAATCCCAATAACGGCGCACGTCCATCGCGTGGGTGGCCAGGTCGTAAGTGAAGCAATGCGCGGCCGGCAGCTTGTACACGCCCTCGAAGAACGTTTCATCGGTCGCGGAGAACTGCAGCGTGAGGTACGGACGCAGCGCGTTGTGGTTCACGGCCTTGTGGAATTTCGGGTGCGCGAGGAAGCTCTTAATCTCGCTGCCGAACATCAGGCCGCTGCCATCTTCGGCCTCGGAGTAATAAAACGGCTTAATGCCGAAAATGTCACGAGCGCCGAACAGGCGATTCTTCTTCTTATCCCAAATAACGAATGCATACATGCCGCGAAGCTTGTCGACGATTTCCTCGCCCCACTCCTCGTAGCCATGCAGAAGCGATTCGGTGTCGGCGCCGCAATGGAAGGTGTAGCCCTTCGCCTCGAGCTCGCCGCGCAGCTCCATGAAGTTGTAGATTTCACCGTTGAACACGATGACGACGCTGCCGTCCTCGTTGCTCATGGGCTGGGAGCCGGCCGGCGTAAGGTCGAGAATCGACAAGCGGCGGAAGCCCAACGCCACGCCCGGCGCGAAGAACGTATCGCCCATGTCGGGACCGCGGTGGACGATGCGGTCCATCATGCTCTTGAGCACTTGCTCCTTGTTTTCGACATCACCGGTAAATCCGACGAATCCGCACATAGGGCACCTTTCGTTTGTATGGCACGGCCGCAAGGCCGATAAATCGCTGAAATCTGAATTCTACCGCGCTTGCGCGCCTTCGCGCGAATCTTCGCCAAAACGCCTAATGCCGCCGCAATTAGCGCGCGTACGGAAGAGACCGACGCCGCGTGATCGCGGAAACGACCGCATTGGCAACCGCAGAAGTAACTGGCTCCGGCGCGATCGCGGAAACGACCAGGATCGGCAACTGCCAAAACCACAAGCGCTCAAGTCGGAGCAAGCGCATAGAAAGCCCGAGTGCCGCGCCGCGCCTCGCATGTCCGCGCACACAAAAGGCCAGCACAAGCTGGCCTTTCGACTTTCACTTAACGATAGTTCTCGGGGTTTTTGAACTTGTCGAAGTAACGGAACACGTGAATCTTCACCCAAGCCCAACGCATAGGATTGAAGCGCAGGTCATACGGGTAATCGAACGTCATCGATTCCTTGCCAGCAGCCACGAGCTTCTTCGCGCGTTCGACGAACTCGGGGTCTTTCACGTAATCGTAAACGACCTTGCGCGGCACGGAATGCCAGAACACCTCGTTGGTGTTTTCGACGCATTCGCCCAGGTCGCGCTTGTACACGCGGTCTTCAACGACAAACTTTGCGAGGTTGTGGCCGACGGCGGTCACATGGTAGTTCGTGCGGCCTTGGCGCAGGTTCACTTCGAACACCTTGTACGAGCCGTCGCGATCGTCGCGCTTAATGTCGAAGTTCGCGAAGCCCGTGAAATGAATCTCCTCAAGGAAGTTCTTGATGAGCTGCTGCAGCTCGGGATTGGGCTGCGTGATAATGGCGCACGGGTTGCCAAGCGCAGTGGGCGTATGCTCCTCGAGGCCCTCGCGACCGAAGCAGATAAGCTTCACCTTGCAGTTGCGGTCGCAGTACGCGGTGAGCACGTTCATATTGCAATCTTCGCCGACAACCATGTCTTGCAACAGCACTTCGTCGGGATAGCCCGCACCGAAAATAAGACCCAGGATATGCGCCGCTTCGGCGGGGTCTTGCGCGGTGTACACCTTCTTCATGTGATCAAACGGGTGTTCCCAATACGTGGAGCTCATGGACGGCTTCACGATGATGGGGTATTTGAAACCGATTTTCTCCTCGGTAAGGTCGGCCTCGGCCACGCCCTGTTCCCACTCGCTGGGACGCACCACAAACGTTTTGGGGTACGGAATGCCGTATTTGTCGCACATCTCGTAGAAGCTCAGCTTGCTTTCGAGCTTGTCGCGCAGATCGGGCTGGATGTAGAGCGTGACGCAATTTTCGGGCAAATCGTTCTGAATTTCAGAAATGACCTGCGCATACACGTCGGCACAGCCCCACACCAGATGCGTTTTGTCGGGGTGTTGCGCGGCAAATTCCTTCACCTTCGCCAACACCACTTCGGGCTTGTCCATATGCTCGTCGTAGAAGCACTCCACGATGCGGCTATGCATGGTGTCGCCCGCGGGGAAACGGCCAAACGCGTAGCTCTTCACGCCATATTCCTCGTGAATGGCGCGCGCGACGCTGTAGCAATTCATATCGCCGCCGATAAGAACGGGAATGAAATCGGGTTTTTCGGTTGCCATAAATGCAGTTCCTTCAAAAGATGGTTTGCAGAAAGCTTTTGCGATTATACGCCGCATTGAGCGCTCTCGCCGCACCTCAAAAAGAGCGCACGAACGGCTCGGGCGCAGCAGACTCTTCCCCTTCGCTCCTCGCCAGCAAAAAAGCGCGATTTGAAAACCGCGCTTTCTTATGGCTGGAGTCTGGTTATATGTCTCGACGCGCAGCTACGACAGGCGGCTGCCAACCTCCTTGGCGGCCTGGGCCTTGTCGAAGTTTCCGCCGGTGGCCGCAGTGAGCGCGCCCATGACCTTGCCCATATCACGCTTGGTGGTAGCGCCGAGCTCGGCGATGGTCTTCTCAACAAGCGCCACGAGCTCATCGCCCGCGAGCTGCTTAGGCAGGTAGCCCTCAAGAATCTCAACCTGCTGCCTCAACATAGCCGTGCGCTCATCGTTGTTCGCGGCCTTAATGGAGCCTTCGAGCGTTTCGCCCGTCTGCTTGATGACGCGCTTGAGCATGGCGTCGACGTCGGCATCGGTCACCTCACGGCGCTCGTTGACCTCGATGTTCTTGATCTCGCCATGCACCTGGCGCAGAATGTCGCGACGCACATTGTCATGCGCCTTCATCGCGGCCTTGATTTCGTCTTTGAGCTCTTCGTACTTCATGAGTGCCTCTTTCTAATGTGCCATCTATCAGCGAGTATAGCGCGAACACGTACGCGTGTGGAAAACGGCAAGCCAAAACCATGTGCGGAAGGGCGCTGGCGGCAGCATGCGCAAAAAGGTGCTCGAATGTGGCGTTTTGACCAGGCATAGGCCTAGGCCGGGCGACCCTCAATTAAGAAAGCCCAGGTCACAGCATATCGCATGACGATTAGCGCGCAGACGAGCATGGGTTGCTGCCACATTCGAGGCCGTTTTTGAACAAGCTAGCGAATGCGCTTGCCGCGCAGAATGACGCCCGCGACATTCAGGTCGGCATCGAGCAGCACCACGTCGGCGATTTTGCCCGCGTCGAGGCTGCCACGCTCGTCGAACACGCCAATCGCGCGCGCGGGGTTTTCCGTCGCGGCGCGCACAGCCACCTCGAGCGGCAAACCCATTTCGGTGGCGGCAACCTTCATGCAACCCATCAGGTCGGTCGCGCTGCCGGCCAGCGTGCCGTCGTGCAGCGTGGCATGCGAGCCGTTCTTCGTCACAGCCTGACCGCCCAAACTGTATTCGCCATCGGGCATGCCGGTGGCTTCCATGGAATCGCTGATCAGAATCATGCGCTCAGCGCCAAACATCGAGAACGCAAGGCGCACCATAG
>CAKUEV010000141.1 GCA_934646845.1 uncultured Slackia sp. | reverse complement strand
CAATCGGGCGAGAGAGCCCGAGCGGACAATCGGCGCCTCGCGGCGCAATTTGTTGAACACAGCCGTTTCAAGCCGCTGTCCGTCCTCTTTGCTCGCTGCCCTCGAGAACGCCGCGAACATGCCAGGGTCGACAGCATAGACCTTCGAACTCGACCGCGAATTATCAGCCAGCGAGCGATTAAGGTCCCCCAGCGAGAAGAGCAAGTATGCCTCTTCATAATACGAGAGGAGACTCGATAGCGTCTCGCGCGAAGTTGAGACGCCGCGGCTCTTGAATTCGTTGGCGATTTTATTCACCGACAGCTCTCGCCCTGACGAAGCGAGGCAACGAGAAAGAAAGCTCACAGCGACTTGCGGAGCGCGCAAGTTGTAGCGCTCAATTACATCCATTGCCGCCGTGCGATATGCATATTCCTGCATGAGCATCATGCCGTCTGCGGCCGAAAGCGCGAGCGCAGCGAAATATCCGCCACGCAGCAAATAGTCGCGCAACGCGCCCCTCAGCACCGCCGCATCGGTCGAGGAGCATGCCGCCGCTTGCCCAATCGATCGCCCTGTCGTATGCCTCACGAACTCGGAAAAACTCAAGGGAAAGAGCTCGCGAGAAAGAGAACGCCCCCTAAACCCCGAAGCCAACTCCGCCGAAAGCATCTTTGACGAAGAACCCGTTACGTAAACGGTGACCTCGTTGGAATCAATAACACGACGCAAAAACACGCTCCAATCGGGCACTTCTTGAATTTCGTCGAAAAAGAGGAAACAGCCTGTTTCCTTGGCGATGGGATGAAGCGCAAAAAATGTATCGAGCACGTCGGAAAGAAGTTCAGAGGAATAGGGCTTGAGCCGTTCATCCTCGAAGTTGAAATAAAGAATGGTGCGAGGATCATAGCCTGCGGCAACGACATCGTGCATTTCCTGAAAGAGCCTGTACGTTTTCCCACAACGGCGCGTGCCGACAACTATCTGCGCAAGGTTGTTCCGCGCAGGTTTTTGAATAGGCAAAAGGCGAAGGTCTCGCTCAAAGACCTCAGGAATGCCGAGCTGTTCGAAATCCAAAATTTTCTCTTGGACAAGAGCGTTAAACGGCATGCTAAGCTCCAATCTTGCAGTTCTACTTTGCAAGAAATTGTAATTCTTGCAGTTCTACTTTGCAAGATTCCTCTTTTTCTTGCAAAGTAACTTTGCAAGATTCGCGATTTCCAACACTCCGACCGGGCAACACGAATCATCGCTGTCATCGTAGCGTGCGCGATGCCAGTCGCCATCGACGCGCTCGCGCTTTCAACACGCGACGGGCGATTGACGCCCATCGCGGCAAAACTCCCGTGCGCAGCAAAAAGGCCGAAGCACAAGAGCTTCGGCCTTTTCAGGGAGGGTTATAGAAGATGAGATAGCGCTTGGGGCCTCGCGATTACGCGATGTCCTTCGCAGCATTTTTACCAGCGAGGCGGCCAAACGTGACCGAACGACCTGCAGCAGCGCCGGAAAGCAAGTTCACATAGCTATTGCCAAAATAGCTGCCCGAGCAGTCGCCTGCGGCATACAAGCCCGGAATGGCTTCACCATGCTCGTCGATGACGTGCATATCGGTATCGATCTTCACGCCGTCAAGCGTCGAAATGAAGTAGCCGCCATGCTGGCGCACGCCACGGAACGGAGGCGTGTCCATATGGCTCAAACGATACGCCTCTTTTCCAAAGTCGGGGTCATCGCCCGCATCGGCAAGCTCATTGTAGCGAGCAACCGTTTTCGCGAAAGCATCAGCGGGAATGTTGAGCTTTTCAGCCAAGCCCTCGATGGTGTCGGACTCAACGATGTAACCCTTGTCCATCAGATCTTGGTTCATGCTGTCAATGACGACGAGAGGCATGACCGGCGCGGTTCCGTTCGCATGAGGGAACAGGCGGGAGCAGCCATGCGTGTCGAAGCGCTCGATGTCTGCCGCATAGTTAGCGTCCCACACGGTGCAATACGTTGAACCCTTCAGGTTCAACGACGTATGCAGAATATGGTCGTAGCAGCCAGATTCGTTGGTAAAGCGCTCGCCATCCAAGTTGACTTTCAAGAAGGGCTGGCTACCCATCCAGAACAACTGGCCATTCGCGGCATCGGTCGCGTCAGGTTCAACCGCCGCTCGGTCGAAAAGCACGCCCGCATGGCAATCGTCCATCACGCCGCCTGCCCACAGGCATGCCTTGATACCGTCGCCGGTGACACCCGGGAACGCGCTGTTGATGCCGATGAGCTTCACGGTTTCAGGCTGCAGCGCCTCAAGCATATCCATGTTGGACGCGTAACCGCCCGTGCACATAATCACGCCCTTGCTCGCATTGTAGCGAACAACGTCGTTGCCCTGCTTGGCATACGCGCCCGTTACGCGACCGGTCTCATCTTTGATGAGGCACTGCAACGCGGTATCGTGATGAACCTCAAGGCCCAGACCCTTACCGTACTCCATAAGAATGCCGGCGGTATAGCTCGTGGAATACTCGGGACCCTTCCACTGAACGGAATGTCCCACGTCATAGGTGGGAAAGCGCATATGGTTGGTATGGTCGTCAACCTCATGCGCAAAGACCGTATCGTTCTCTGCCAAGCGCTCGGTATACCAGTCAATGGCCTCGCCCGAATTGTCAGCCCACACGGCATACAGACGATCGTCGCCGTAGCCATTTGCCTGGCGAACCATTTCGTTGATGACGTCGAAACGATTCGGATTAGCGCCATCGGCCTGCTGCTGCGAGCTATTAAGAGCGCCGAGCGTATCGCGAACGCCGTCAGACACCGCGTCTTCGCCAACCTTCTCGATGCAGATGCATTTCGCGCCATTTTCGACAGCGGAGCATGCCGCGAAAATGCCCGACGTGCCAGCACCGACGACGAGAACCTCGGTATCGTAGGTTTCCTTCACGTCGGAATCGCTGAACTGCGGAGCTTCGCCAAGCCAATCGGCCTTCGACGCCGACGCACCTTTGGCATCGCCGTCTGCCGAATTCTGGCTTGCGGCGGGCGCGCAGCCAGAAAGCGCGGCCGCGCCAGCGGCGCCAGCAAGAGCAACGCCTGCGCCCTTGAAGAAATTACGGCGACTCAATCCTTCATTGTGCATATTTTCCTCCTTGCAACACGCGAAACGCGACCAGCCCTTCGCCGGAATCGCCTTCGCATCGCAAGACTATATGGGCTTCACACCTGTGAAAAAAGGATATATACTTGCCGCAAAACGCAAGCAGAGCTTGCGTTTAAGAAACGGCATTACGAAAGGGCGCAGCCGTGGAATTAAGCCAACTTCGATATTTTTTGGCGGTTTCCGAAACGCTGAACTATACAAAGGCCGCCGAACGTTGTCTCATTTCAAGACAAGCAATGCGCCAGGCCCTCCGCGCGCTCGAATGCGAAATCGGAGCGCCCCTCGTTCAAAACAGCCATAATCATCTGTCGCTCACAAAAGCAGGGACGACGTTCGCTCAAGAAATTAAACCCGCAGTGAGCATGGCCGACGAAGCGCTACGACACGTAAAAGCGCTCGCATGCCAACATGTCTCACTTAATGTCGCCTACCCCGCGACGTTTTTTCCGTTTTTGCTCCCGAGCCTCCGAGACACCCTCTCCGACTTCTCTCAGGCTTTCCCAAACATCAACATAGTCGAACACATGGCCGCGAATGACGCCGAGATGCATGCACTCGTTTCCTCTGAATTGCCCGACCTCGCGCTTAACTTAGATGCTGAAAATCGCTCTGAGTATTCAGCAACTACCCTAATCACGTGGGACATAGGCATATCTATGTCGAAGAATAATCCCCTGGCGACACGCAAAGAACTCTCGCTGCGAGATGTCTCCGGCATGGAGCTCACCGGATTCGCCAACACCTCGGCCCCCATATTGCAAGCAGCAGAAAGGGCGGGCATACCCTTGAGGTTCAGCGCTGCGCCAGACGTAATTACAGCGCTTCACGCCGCCACGCACGAGGGGGCAGGATTCATCGACGTTATTCCCTATCGGGGCTACAGCCTCAGCCTCGGACTCGATTCCGTCGTCGTGCCCCTGTCAGGCTTCACATGCGATTTGCTGATGTACGCAAACGACAATGCCACTCACCCTGAACACGTCCAGCTTTTGAAAGACTTCCTTATCGCCCAATGCAACAAGGAAGACGATAGGGCGTAACGTCAGCGAAAACAGCGCGCCATGAGAAACGCAGCGAGCGCAATCGCCTTGGTCGCATTGCGCGGTGAGGTCACCGCCAACATCTCGCTTCACACGATAGCAGCCGCCAAAAGCGCACTACTTCTTCTTTGCGACGATAAGGCCGGCGCGGCGAAACGCCATGTACACGATGTAGCTCGCCGCCACCACGGGCACCATGACGAGAAACAGCGCACGATAGCCGAACGCGGGCGCAATCCAGCCCACCAAAAACGGGCACAGTCCAATGGCCACGTCAAGCAGCACGAAATACGTGGAATTCGCAGCAGTAAGACGCTCATCGGGGCTGCGGCGCATAGCGAGCACAAGGCCGTTGGGCTGCACCGAGCCAACGCCCACGCCGGAAAGCGCCGCCGATACGAGCAGCATGGCACCATTTTGCGCGATACCCATAATGAGCATGCTCACACCAAGGCAAACGAAGCCCAAGGTCATAATGCCCTTGTCGCCGACCGAATCGAACCAGCGCCCCGTGAACGGACGCGTTACGAACATGGCGACGGAATACGACACGAAGAAAAAGTTCGCGGCGCCCGTAAGTCCCACCTCGGCCGCGTAAGGATTGATATACGTGATGAGGGTGCCATACGCGAGATACCCCACCATAATGGAGATTGACACGGGCAGCGCGCGCACCTCGATGAAATTCGCCAGACTGAGCTTGTGCTTTTTCACGGGCCTGTTCGAATCGCGCGAACCGTCGCGCTTCGTCTCACCAGCCTCGCCAGCCGATCCGGCCTCGCCAGCCACTGCGGCCGCATTGGTCGCCCCTTCCAATTTCGCCTCGCCGACCGCTTCGCGCGCGCCGGCAGCCTTGGCGGTTTCCACGGGCTCGCATTCGGCACCACGCTTCGCCCCGGCCGCTTCTGCGCGCTGCTTACGACCAGGCAAAACTACACCAATTGCCGCGATATAGCCCACAGCAATCATGCCCAGGCACGCGATAAAGAGCGCATCGAAATTGCTGGAATTCGAAAACGCCGAGCCCATCAAGGGGCCGAGCGCTGCGCCGAGCGTAACTGAAAGCATGTAATACCCCACGCCCTCGCCCTTGCGCGAAAACGGC
>CAKUEV010000140.1 GCA_934646845.1 uncultured Slackia sp. | reverse complement strand
TGCGGGGTGTGGTTTGCGACCCATCATTGTCGAGCGCGTTGTCGGCTTCTTGATCGGGGAGCTTCTGGTTAGCAAGGTGAAGTTCGGGACGTGCTTGTTCGCGCCCATCGCTTCGGCGGGGTTTTGCTTCGTTGCCGTTCGTATCGAATAGAGGCCTTGTTTGGGGAAGGTCTCCTGAAAGAAGCAATGCCATGCTCATGGCGAGTGCGAATACGACGATGCCGATAATCACATTTGCCGCTGTGCTTGCAATGCCCGTGGCTCCGAGCGCGATAATTGCCACGCGTCCAAGATCTCGCGCCAAAACGCGCGCGGCCCACGCAAAGCCGTAAATTGCAAGCGGATTGATGGAGCTGTGCCGCGAGATGTCTTGCATGGTCACCCAAATAACGGCAAGCATAAGCGTGTCGGCGATATTCACGATAGCGATGGCGAATGGCGCGGCTTCGTCGGGCAGCGTGGAAAGCAGGAGCATTCCTCCGGCAACCAAGGCTATTTCTATGCGCCAGAGAAAAATGAAGCTCAGGCGTTTTTGCGCGATACACGTCCACCATACGATGAAAAGGGCAATGGCAGCCACTCCAAGTTGGTGCACGATGCGGCCAGATACGCCCATGCTCACGGGTTCTCCCATAGGGAATCCGCGTGAAATGCCGAGCGCCAAGCCGAAAATTGCAAATCCAATAAGGAACGTCGCCACCGTTTTGCGTGGTTCGTCGTCGTAAACAGGCTTTTCCGAATTGGGCGCAAGAGGCGCTTTCATCGCGTTTTGGTAGCACAAAAGCGAAATCGCCGGCATGAACATGCTTGTGACGCATGCAGACGATTCGTCCATGAAGCTGAGGGCCAAGCCTCCGAGCGAGCCCAGGGCGAGCGAAAGGAATCCGTAGAGAATCGCTTGGCGCACCCCAAGGCGCACGTAGGCTGCAATCCATGTGCCACCGCCAAAAGCGCCGCCAATGCCTCCAAGAACGCACGTTGCCGCGAATGCCCACGTGGCGTGGATTTCGGTATTAACTACGAGAAATACGGTGGACAGGGTCATAAGGACGCAGCCCGTCCAGGCGATTGCGTTGCTCGCGGAGGGACTTGGGGCTTTTCGCAATGCAATGCATGCGGCGATGAGCATGGTAAGGCCGTAGAACAGCTGGTTCACGATAGACAAAAGCCCAGCGTCGCTTTGGGTGTACGAGCCGAAGAGGTTTGATTGCATCCACACGCGCACGGCAGCGAGCCCGAGAAACGATGCGAGAAATGGCTGCATTGTTGCGAGGGCGCGTTGCATTTTCGGGATGTCGTTGGGCACAGGTTCTCCTTTGGGCGATTGCGGCGAACATCGAACGATTGTACAACTTTTCCGAGAGGCGCAAAGTTCACACGTATGGTGTGAGTGCTGGTATTTTCGCAGGAAAATCACCCCTCAGGTGTTTTGTCACCTTCTTTGGCGTGGCGTAGGGTTCGTTGCATCGAAACACGAAGTTTGCGAAGCGAAACGAAGCGAAAGGGAGGATGCAAACTATGGAATCAAGGGGGAATGCGCTGTCGCGCCGTCAGTTCGCGGGAATTATGGCCGCAGGCGCGGTTGCGGCTATGGTTGGTTTGCCGAGCTGCTCTCCGAAAGACGCATCGGAAGCAAAGGTTGAAAAGACGTACGACTACGACGTCGTGGTTCTTGGAGGCGGCGGCGCAGGAACGTCGGCGGCCGGCAAGGCCGCCGAGGCTGGCGCGAAAACGGTTCTTCTTGAAAAGATGGGTTGGCTTGCGGGTTCGAGCTCGATTTGCTTGGGCGGTTTTTATGGCGCGGGCAACGCCGTGCAAAAGCGTGCCGGCATTGAGGACGACACGCCCGAGGCGCTGCTCGAGTATTTCCTCGCGAGCAATGGCGATAAGCTCGATTACGATGTACAGGAGTTCTGCGCATACCATTTCGGCGAAACCATCGACTGGCTTTCCGAGGAATTGGGTGTTCCATTCCAAGACGAGGTTTTGCTGAAGGGCAAAGACACGGTCAAGCGCCAGTCTCGCTGCAAGAACAGCGGTATGGACGCGCTTTCGGCCGTCTACCAATTCGCCCAGGATCAAGGGGCGGAATTCATGTTCAACATGGCCGCTGAGAAGCTCATCGTCGATGATTCCGGTGCGGTTTGCGGCGTTCTTGCGCGCGAAAGTAACGGCCGCCTTTCCCAGTTCAACGCGAAGAGCGTGGTTGTCGCGACGGGTGGTTTTTGCCGCAACGCCGAGATGATTGCGGAATACATGCCCGATTTCAAACAGGTTCCGACCGAGGTTGGCTTGGGCTGCACGGGCGAGGGTCTGCAAATGGGCCTCGATTTGGGCGCCGATTATATTGGCCATGGTGGCGTGAACGGAATTTTGTGGTGCCCCGCGTCTACCGGCCAGTCGAAGCTCATCGATAAGAAGGCCATGTGGGTTGACGCTTCAGGCAAGCGCTTCGTTAACGAGGCTGGACAGACGCACGATATTTTCTACCAGGTGGCGCAATTCGACGGAGCGAAGTTCTATGCGGTCTATGACCAGGCTATGGTCGACGCGCTGAAAGGTCTGCCGGCGAGCGATTTTAAAATCGGTCTTGAAAAGGGGCTGTTCGCAAAGGGCGACACGGTTGCCGAGGCGGCAAAGCCGTTCGGCATCGATGGCGCGGCGCTGCAGGCCTCGCTCGACGAGTACAACGCCATGTGCGCGGCGGGCGCCGATACCGCATTCCACAAAAAGGCGGCGAATATGATCGCGCTTACCGAACCTCCGTATTACGTGCTCACCATGAGCGTTTCGAGCCATGGCAGCTTCGGCGGCTATCGTGTGAATACCGAGTTCCAGGTGCTCGATACGGCCGGCAACCCCATTCCCAATCTGTATTCGGCGGGCGAAGTGTGCTCGGGCACGTTCATCTATGACGAGTACCCTGCCGGCGGTTGTGGCTTGAATTGGGCATATACTTCGGGTCGATTCGCCGGCGCGAATGCTGCCCAAATCGCTCTCGCATAACCTATCCCATTTTGGGGCGTCGTCGCTGCGCGCGCCCGATTCATGAATCCCTCCCAAAACCCCGCGTTTGACGGCTGTTGAGCGCGGGGTTTTCGTCATGCTTCCCAACGAGCTGGCAACGCCTTCGTGGAATCGTTTTATGCTCGCATCGAAATAAGCGCGTTCGCGTTACCATAGGCGCCATACATGGTTTAGGCCCGCATGAAGGGCGGCAACGCGTGGGCGTTGTGCTGCGCGGGAGGGAAATGAGGACCTTATGAGGAAAGCAACTGCTGCGCGCAATGCGCAGCTCGCTTTGAGCCAGCCGGCGCGTGAGGAAAACATTGCGGCAATCGTGGCGCATTTGCGCGCGGGCGCGAAGGCCGAATGCCGTCGAGTGGGTATTGAGCTCGAGCATATTTGCGTCGATGGCACGGGCGATCCTATCACCTACAGCCAGCCCAACGGCGTGCGTGATGTGCTTGCCGCGCTTCAAGAGAAATATCCCGAGGCCACTGTTCATGGCGGCGACTTGCTCGGTGTGGCGCGCCCGGGGGCGGCGTTAACCATTGAGCCCGCAGCGCAGCTTGAGCTTTCGGCGGGGCCGTTCGAGAACATCATCGATGCCAAGCGCGTTTTCCTCGAATTCGAAGATGACGTCTATCAGGCGCTCTCTCCCATTGGCGGGCGAGCCCTGACCCTTGGCTTCGACCCGGTGAACCGCGCAGCCGGCAAGGAGCTCATTCCCAAAGCGCGTTACGACTACATGAATGAATACCTTTCATCTATTGGCCCGTGGGGTCCGCGCATGATGCGAGGGAGCGCTTCCACGCAGGTTTCCATCGACTACGTCGATGAGGCCGACTGCATTGCGAAAATGCGTGTGGCGCAGGTGCTCGCGCCGCTGTTCGCGCTTATGTGCGACAACACGCCCATGTTTGAGGGCAGCCGCCGCCCGCATGCGCTTATGCGCACCGAGATTTGGAAATACTGCGACCCCGACCGCTGCAATTCGGTGCCGGGCATTTTCGACGAAGGCTTCGGTTTTGAAGACTATGCGGCGTATTTGCTCGACGTTCCCGCGATTGTCGCGCTCGATGACGATGGCGAGGCGCGCTACGACACGCGCACGTTCGGCGAGATTTTCGCTCGCCGTGCCATGACCGACGACGAGGTGTTCCACGCTATGTCGATGGTGTTCCCCGATGTGCGCCTGAAGAGCTATGTGGAAATTCGTCCGGCCGACTCCATGCCCATTCCCTATGTGCTGGCGTATGCGGCGCTCATCAAAGGCCTGTTCTACGGCAAAAGCTCGCTTGAAACGCTCGTGCACAGCTGTGCGGGCATTTCCGAATCCGATGTCGCCAAGGCTAAAGATGCCCTTATGGAGTCGGGATATGCGGCCGAGGTGTACCAACGCTCGGCGGCCGAGATTTGCGACGAACTTATCACGCTCGCGCGCCGCGGTTTGCCGGCGGCCGAGTGGTGTTTCCTCGATCCCCTTGCCGAATTGGTGGCGCGCCGCGTAACTCTTGCGGATTTGGATATTTCGACTCAGTAGTTTGCTATAGTTCAAGGTCACGAAAAGAAAGGTTTGACCTGATGCTCAATACGTTCCGTGCCCACGCCGGGCAGTTCATGAAAATCGCCGCGATTGCGTGTGCCCTGTGCTTGGCCATGGCGGCCCTTGCGGGCTGCTCGAGCTCCGATTCGCAGCAGGAGAAAACGCCTGCCCAGGTGAATCGCGAGTACATGTCTTCGGTGAATTCCATCAGCCAGGAAGCCGCGAGCGCGCTTTCGAATTTCAGCGACGCTGCCGCGAAGCAAGATGTCGCCGCCATGCGCGTTGCCGCGAGCAACGCCACCAAGGCGCTCGATAAAATCGCCGCGCTGGAAGCGCCCGACGCCCTGAAAGACGTGAAGAGCGAATACGAGGCTGGCGCGAACGATTTGGGCCAGGCGCTTTCCGATTACGTTGAGATTTACGCGCAAATCAAGAATGCCGGCGAAGACCTCGATGCCGCTGCCGAGGCGGCGAAGGGCATCGACGACGTGAAGGCGCGTTACGATTCGGGCATTGAGCATCTTTCTAAGGCCGACTCGATGGTCGCCGATATGGCCGACAGTTCCACTTCCGACGACGCTTCGAAGTAATGGCGGGGCAGAACAACCATCGCAGTGCAAAACGCGGGTCCAGCAAGGGCCCGCGTTTGTCGTATGCTGCCCAAAACCGTCAGGAAGGCACCGGGCGCGCAGGCGCGCAGGAATCGCGGAAATCTCAGAGCCCCCAAAAGCA
>CAKUEV010000139.1 GCA_934646845.1 uncultured Slackia sp. | reverse complement strand
GATTCCCGCCAATCGCCAAAGGCATCCGCGCAATAGCTGCGAATGCCTTTGGTTTCGTATCCTGGTTTTCCTACAGGCTAGCAACGTGCTTGCCGCACAGCATGCCGAACGTTACGCAACGACCGGCGTTGAGGCCCGCGGCGAGGTTTGGGTAAGTGCCGTTGTAATAGTTGCCCGAATCGTTTCCGATGACATAAAGGCCCTCGATTGGATTGGCGTCGGCGTCGAGCGCCTGGAAATTAGTGTTAATCCTGATACCATCGAGCGTGCACAGCAACATGCCCGCGAGTTTGCATGCGTAAAACGGCGGCTTGCGTAGCGACGACAGGCGGAACGCTTCCTTGCCGTATTGTGAGTCTTTCTGTTCGTCGTAGAAGCCGTTATATTGTTCAACGGTCGCCTCAAACGTCTCCTTGTCCAGACCGAATGCTTCTGCGATTTCTCCCAGTGTGTCCGCTTTGACAATCTGGCCCGATTCAACAAGTGAGTCGATGATTGCTGCGGTGCCTTCGACGCCCTCAGGGTCCATCTGGTTGGTTCCTTCACGCTTAATCAGCGTTGAGCAACCAATGGTGTGAAAACGGTCGATATCCTCTGGCCAGTTCGAATCCCAGACGTCAATCCATGAGCGTTCTGTGCGGTTCGATAATGCATGGATAAGAAAATCGTATGGCGACGACTCGTTTGTGATGCGTTTGCCGTCCATGTCAACTTTCAGGAATGGTTGGGTGGCCATATGGAAGTACCCGAAATCCATCGCAAAAGGATCGCCAGGACGCTGATCGGGGCGCATGATACCGCGATCAAAAATCATGGCTGTAGGTTGGGCGTCTTTTGCGGCTCCTGCCCACAGACATGCTTTGATGCCTTGGCCTTGGGCATTGAAGTTGGGGAAGGGGACGACGCCAATCAGGCTTTTCATCAATTCGGGTTGTAGGGCAGATAGCATTTCGGGGTTGTTTGCATAGCCGCCGGTTGCGACAATAACACCCTTCGAGGTATTGATGCGAATGTATTTGCCGTCGGTATTGGTGGCGTACGCGCCGACGACTTTTCCGTCTTCTTTGATAAGGCATTCGAGAGCCGTGTTGTAGCGCAGCTCCGCGTTGGGCATGGATTTAAAGTTCTCCTCGATTACCTTATATGTTACGCCTTCGGCGCTGGCGTCATCTTTGCCGGCTTTGCCGTTGTCGAGCATGGCGCCATGGCCGGTTGGCCAGCACTTGTAGCGCGTTTCCTCGGCTGGCATATTCCATTCCAGGTCGATGCGGCACAAGTCAACGCCATCGACCAAATCGCAGTACCAATCGACGGCTTCTCCAGAATGGTCGGCCCAAAGGCGATGCAGATCCATGTTGGAGTTGTTCAGCGAGTAATGGACCAGGTCGTTGCAAATCTCAAGTGGGTCAATGTCGACGCCAGCCTCTTTCTGCTTGCGTGATCCCACCGCACCGATTGCCGAACCGCGCAGGCCTGTGCCCATGTCGTATTTTTCGATGAGCAGCGTTTTTGCGCCTTCGGCGGCGGAAAAGTTTGCGGCGACTAGGCCGGAGCAACCTGCGCCTACGACCAGTACTTCGGTGTCAATCGTTTCGACAATGTCGCTCTCGTTGATGGTTGGCGCTTCCCCAAGCCAGTCGGCGTTGTTGGATTGCGGCGTCTTCTCCTCGCCGGGGGCATTCTTTTTATCAGGCGAGGTCGATGCTGTGCATCCTGCTAGGCCGAATGCCGCTGCGGCGCCTGCGGCCAGCGATCCAGCGATGAATCCGCGGCGATCCATAGATGTGTCGATAGACATAGTGTCCCCTTTCCTTCTACAAGGGTTTTCTTGCGGCCGCGATCGTTTCGTTCGTGAATCGCGGCTGTTCCCTCCTTGTTCCCTGCAGCCCTTTGGCTTGACTTGATTGTTGCAACTATTGGCCCTTGTTGCCATCGTGCTAAGACGTGATTGTTGTTTTGCCAGCTCAGAGGCATCCCGTGTTTCAGGGGATTTGACATGATTGGGCGTCGCACGTAGCATTCCCGCTGGGAGGGAACTATGATTGGGAAATTAGTCGACAGACTTGACTCGTTTTTTGGACAGCTGCATTTGCGCTATCTTGGGTTGGGCGCGTTGCTTGCTTGGGTGTACTGTACATGGTTTGCGAACGGCATTTTCAACGCAGGCGAAACGAGGTCGGCGATTCTGAGCTTGTGGGCATCGCTGCTCGCGTCGGCCATCGCGCTTTTCAGCATGGCGTTTCGTCCGAATAAGCGAACGCCACTTTCGGAGCGTACCGTTTCGACAGCAGGTTTCGTTATGGCCGCCTGCACATTTTCTTTGCGTCTTGCCGCGCAGGTGCCTTGCGCTCTTGTGGTGTTGAGCATAATCGGTGGCGTTGCGTCTTCGGCTCTTTGGGTGGCGTGGGGCGAGCTCTTCTGTCAAACGCATCCTGAAAATGCAGAGAGGTCGATACCTGCGTCGCTTGTTGTGTTTGTGGGATGCGCGTTGGCGGTGCGCTTTCTGCCTGGTTTTTTGTCTGGTGTAATTACATCGTGTCTTCCCGTTGCCACGTCGCTCATGTTGCTTCTCTGCAAGAAATCAGAGGCGGGCAATTTTACGTTTGCTCAACCGATAAAGCCGTTTTCTCAGGTATTTTTGCTGCTTATAAGTCTGGCGGCTTGTTCGATGGTTTGCAGCATCGCAACGGGATTTGTGAGCGTGAGTATTTATCCAGGTGCGTCGTATTTTGCGCCTGATGAGATTATCCTCGCCTATATTGCAGGCGCTTCAATCGCGTGCATGCTTGCTGCTGTGGCAATTGCGCACACTAGCAAGATGGATTTCTCGTTTCTCTATCAGTGGGCGATTCCGCTCATCGTGTTTGCTCTTGCGGCTCGAGTTCTCGGCGGGATGGTTTTTAATACGGCGGCGCTTGTGCTTGCTTGCTCGGCGGCATTCTATGTCGAAGTATTGTTCTATGCGATTTTCTCGCGCATTACCGCCCGAGGGCTGTGTCTTCCGAGTGAAACGTTTGGCATATTTCGTGCTGTTGTTCAGCTGGGCTTTCTCGTCGGCAGTTTCTTCGGCGCGCGTCTTGTCGATGCTGTGGTAGATGTAACGGGTCCGTGCTTGCTGCTGATATGCGCCTGCGTCGTGATGCTTCCACTTTTCATTAATTTGCAGAAGAGGCTTGGCGAGATCGATTCTGGTGTTGCGGTTGAGGGTGGTATTGGAGAAAACACGCGCGCAAAGACCACTGCGTCTTCGATGGAAGGCGAGGAGGAGCGCGAGCTTGCGATGGGACAGTTGTCAATGGATGACGTGACAGCAGACTTGGCGAGGGAATATAAGCTTTCTCCGCGCGAGGCTGAGGTGTTCGGGTTCTTAGCGAAAGGTCGATCGGTGCCTTACATGAGAGATGTGCTAGTGATTTCGAAAAGTACGATTGAAACTCATATCAAACATATTTACGCGAAATGTAACGTGCACTCCAAGCAAGAATTGCTTGATTTGGTTGAAGCACGGCAGCAGATGCGCGAGTAATCTGGGGCTTGGCGGTATTGCTGGCAATGTTCATCATGGAAGTTCATTGACGACCTTTTGCAGATCCGATAGGCGACATGGCTGCCATCTCCCTTAGCGGTCAACGGCAAAAGCACAGGGCATTCTAGCGCCGAAAACGGAGGCCCGCTGAATCGCTTCAGTGGGCCCCTTGTATTGCCTTAGCGAGTATTATGCCGTGGGCAGCTTGTCATCAAGCGTCTTGCCCAATGCCGCGGCGGCTGCAAGCGGGCCGCCGACGAGCGCGTGGCTCACGCCTGCGGCAGAGAAGCCGGAAACTGGATAGTAGTATCCGAAGAACGAGCCGCCAGCGTTTCCAGCTGCATAAAGGCCCTTGATGGGCTCGTCGTCGGTGTTAAGCACCTGATTGTTCTCGTTGCAGGTAAGGCCTACGCCTATGGTGTATACGTTCGGCCAGTAGGCAACTGCGTAGAACGGGGGCTCCTTGATGGCATTCCATTTGAGCAGTTCTGGGTCGACGCCGTAGTCCTCGTCGATGCCCTTTTCGACCAGCTCATTGTAGCGATCGACGGTCTTTGTCAGCGCGTCTTTCGGAAGGCCTGCTTTCGTTGCGAGTTCTTCGATTGTGTCTGCCGACCAAGTGTTTACGCCCGCCTTAACAGCGTCGTCAATGGGTCCATATTCGCCTGTGGGGAAGAATGCTTTGGGGTAATCGAGCACATGCTCCTCCCACCTGCTATCGAAAATTTGATATGTCTTATGTTCTGGCTGCAGCGCGACCGACATGCCGAGATTGACATAGCTAATGTTCTCGTTCATGTAGCGCTCACCGTTCACATTGACGTTGAGCCACGGTACGCCCGCATAACTCGCGGTGGAAGCGTTGCCGTCGGTCACGTCCTGTGCCGCAGCAACAAGGTGAATCTGAACATTTGTGGGGCCGCTTTCGAGCTGTGCGCCAATCTGCAGGCCCATCTTTGTGCCATCGCCCTGTCCGACCCTATTTGGGCGTTCGGTGTTCAAATCGTTGGCTATGGGGAGGTATTCATTGAGAATATCTTCGTTGTCGGCCACATCTCCTGTGCAGAGGATGACGCCCTTTGAAGCATTGACCTTTACATATCCATCTGAGTTTTCGCCGATGACTCCGGACACTTCGTTCTTGTCGCCAACTAGTTGAACAGCTCGCGTGCCGGAGAGAAGCGTCGCGCCTTTGTCAATCGCGATTTGCCCCATGCCTTTAACGACACCCCAGAGACCGTCTTCGCCAATCCATGTATATCCAGCATGGTTGCCGTCGACTACATTCACGAATAGATCTTCGTCGGGCACGTTGAGCTGATCGTTAATCCAATCGATAACATCGCCCGATTTGCTGATGACTTTGCTCACGAGTTTGAAGTTGAAATTGCCTGTCGCCTGGTCGGCGAAGTTCTGAAGGTCTGCAGGAATGTCCCAATTAATACCGAGGTCGGTTCCTGCCTGGCAGTTCCATACGCCTGCGTGGCTTCCAGAGCTTGCTGTGCAGATTATCTCGGAATCGTCTTGCATGATAACGACGCTTGCGCCGCTGAGGGCGGCATACATGGCTGCTGCTGCTCCAGCGCAACCAGCACCGACTACGCAAATGTCGCAATCGTAGCTTGACTTGCAGTCCTTTTCATCGATGGTGTTTGCAACAATCGGGTCCCATACCCCAGTACTCGATGCCGCTTCGCTTTCTTTGGTTTGCGCCGGCGCTCCCGAGGCGCAGCCTGTCAATGCTACCCCGCCGGCAATTGC
>CAKUEV010000138.1 GCA_934646845.1 uncultured Slackia sp. | reverse complement strand
TCACCAGGCAGTGTGGCGACCTTTGGCATTCGCCCGCGCATCCCAAATGAAACGCCCGCGAATGCCTCCTGGCATTCTTCACGCGCAGGGCGCTTCGCGCTATCGCCCTTGCACGCTTCTTTGGGACAAATCGATATCGCTTGTCCCAAGTTAAGAAAGTGTTATATCAAACGAAGATTTCCGGTTTGTTACGAAAATGTCACAGTTGGAAAATATAAGCGAGTTCCTATGGAGTTCCAAAGCAACCATATGGGCGAATGAATAAGCAATCGAACATTTGTGCCTTTTTCGAAAGCACGCTTTCCTTAGGTACCGAGGTGTTAGAATCAGACGCTGTCTCCAAAAGAAGAGGTTGAACCCATGAAAATACACAACGGCGTACAACTGAGCGACGTTGAATACGAAGAGCTGCTTACGCTCGCAGAAGCCGCCGATAACGGCGAAGATGTTATGCTCGCAGCCTTTATGAGGCTGTGCCCCACCGGCCAAGAAGGCGCGTTCGACGAATCGATCGTAGCAGCGTATGCCGCACTCGCCGATTTGGGCTTTATCGAAGGCGTGCAAGAAGGCGGCGAATTCTTCTTCGAAGACATCACGCCGGCTGGCCGCTCGCTCACCAACTCCACCTTCGCTGCGAATCGAGGCGACGAATCCGCCTTGTTCGACGAAGCCGTTTCTTTCGATGGGCCTGCGCCATTCGGCAAGCCCGAAACGTTCAACGAGTCCGCGACATTCGATGAGCCTATCGATGTTACGGCCGAAGATGCGCAAAGCGACCACGAACGCACCGCGCATACCGAGCCGCAGCCGCATTTCGAAACCGAGGCCTCCGAAGCGTATGGCGAAAGCGGCGGCGACAGCGAATCGCTTGAAGAGGCCAACGAGCAGATCGAAACCTCAAACAATGAGGCATCCGGCAGCGCGCTCGCAGCGGTTTTCGAAAACCCTGCAACCAAACAGGCCGTTATCGCGGGCGCTATAGCGGGCTTTATCGCGGGTGCCATCGCCGCGGCCATCGTGTGCTTTGTGCTGTAAACGAGCTTTTTGAATCCCTCGATGCGCAGGGAGCCAAGGCATTCAGCGCATCGAACAACCCACCTCGAAAGAGAGAGGCCCAGGAGACAACTACGTGCCTCCTGGGCCGCCTAGACTTTCTGTAGGTCTTCTGTGGCTCCCAAACCTCCTGCGCCTCTAGACCTCCTGGGCCTCCCCGCACATCAGAGCGTTCGAACGCAGCCATCCTATTACTCTCGCTGCGTTATCGAACATCCTTATGTACTCCTCAGCATTCTTGCCGCGCAATCAAACACTCGTGTCGTGCTACTGCGCAACCTTGTCGCGCACTCGAGCGCCCATGCGCACTACCTCGCATCTTCCTTGCGCTATCGAGCGTCCTTATCGCACACAAGGCGCCCCTGTGCATAGACCTTGCGCACATTATCGGGCGTCGACAAGTACAAAATGCGGGCTAAACGGTCGATCGGGTCGTCAAACACGCCAAAGCCCGTAAGGTCGCAATCGGGCCGCTTGGTATCGACCACTTGCATATCGAATGCACGGCCCGGCTCGAACGTGCCAACCGGCAGACCGAGAGCCTCGGCGCCACCCGTCGTAGCAAGCCAGAACGACTCCACGATCGACACGCGCGTGCCCTCGCCCAATCCGCCGCGTTCATCGGACGGCAGCATCGCGTTCACGCCCGTTTCAAGAAGACGCGAAACGAGAACCGCCTGGCGAATATTCTCGTACATGCTCGGGCTATAACCGCCCGAGATATCGGTGCCTAGACCCACATGAATGCCCTGCTTACGGAAGCGTTGGATCGGCGCCACCGCGCTCGAGAAATACGAATTCGCCATAGGGCAATGGGCAATCGCCACACCCAGCTCGGCGAACATCTCGCCCTCTTCCTCCGTGACGTACGGGCAATGCGCCATGATCGTGCGTTCGTTCACCAAACCGAAATCGCGAAGCGCATACGGGTCGGTTTTCCCAAAACGCTCCAAAACCACATCGTGTTCCCATTGGCCCTCGTTGCAATGGGTTTGCACGTAGGCGCCCGTCGAAGCCGCAAGGTTGCCCAGACCGCGCAGCACTTCATCGGTGCAGCTCGGAATGAAGCGCGGCGTGATAACTGGCCAAATGCCCTGCTTGCTCGCGCGGCCAATGGCTTCGACTTCCTTAATAAGCGTTGCCGTGTCGGCGACAGCCTGCGCAGGCGAAGCATCGCGATAATATTCGGGATTCGCAGCCGGGTCGTCCATGACCGTTTTACCGACAAGTGCGCGCTGGCCCTTTTCGGCGCAAATCGCCGCGAGCTCGATGCTCGATTCCAAATGTGCGCTTCCCAAATACACCGTGGTCGTCGAACCGCGCGCGAGCAAAGCGTCCACGAGGTCGCTGTACACACGGCGCGCGAATTCCATATCAGAGAACTTCGATTCCAAGGGAAACGTGCGCTGCTCGAGCCACAAATACAGAGGCTCATCGAGTGCAAGCGCGGCCTGGGGCCACTGCGGAGCGTGAACATGAATGTCCACGAAACCGGGCAGCCCGAAACGCCCCTCCCCCAGCTCTACGAGCATGTCGCGATCGCGATAGGCCTCAAGAAGGTCGCGCTTGCACGGGTTGTCGTTCGTCACGACGCGCACAATGACGCCATCGCCATCAACTTCGATAAGCGTGTCTTCCAAATACTCGAATTCGCCATACACGGGAGCATGGAAAAACGAGCCGTAGTACGCGCTTTTCACTTCCTTCGACATGAAACCCCCTCGCGTTATTCCACGACGCCCTTGATGGGGTCCTCAATTTGCAGCGTGAGCACGCTGATGAACCCATGGTCGGTAATGGCGCACGCGGGCAGCGCCGCCAGGCAAATGAACGACAGGAACATGAACGGGATGGAAATGATGCAGCCGCGCTCAGCGCATGCCGCATTCAACGCGCTCTTCTTCGCCGCGAGCTCCTCGCACGAAAGGTCGGAAAGCAAGCCGCAAATAGGATATTCGACGCATTCAATAACCTCGCCGCCGTCGACGAGGCACTGTCCGCCGCCGATTTCAACGAGATGGTTCACCGCAATCGACATGTCTTCGAAGTTCGTGCCCATAACGATGATGTTGTGGTTGTCGTGTCCCACCGACGAGGCAATGGCGCCGCTCGTCATATGGAAGCCGCCCATAAACGCCTTGCCCACGTTGCCGTTCTTGCCATAACGCTCAACCTGCGCGATATAGAGCACGTCCTGGTCGACATCGCACGCCACGTAGCCGTCGACGCAAGCAAGCTCAACCTCGCGCGGCTGGGTGATGGGAATCCACGGCAGCGTGTCCATGCATGTGGCCTTCACGCGCGTAGCGCCTTCGGGAGCCGCGATCTTGAAGCTCTCGGGCGTGATGGGGTTCAGAAGCGTCATCGTGTTCAACAGGCACGGGTCATGCTGGGCGATTTCGTAATGCACGAGCATTTCGCCATGGTCGACGATCTGCTTGCCACGCGACCACACACTCACCACGTTGAAATCGTCGGCCGTATCGCCTGACACGATATTGATGTCGGCACGCTTGCCCGGCGCCAGTGCGCCGATATCGGTCAGCTCAAACGCGCGTGCCGCGTTGATAGTCACCATTTGAATAGCCTTCACGAACGACAGGCCGCTGCCAAGAGCAAGCTTCAAATGATGATCGAGGTGCCCCGTCTCGTTCAGGTCGCAGCAATGCAGGTCGTCGGTCACGATGCTCATCATCGAGGTGTCGATGTCTTTGCCCACGATGCATTCAAGCTGCTGCGCAAGCGTGCGCGCGGCAGACGATTCGCGCAGCATCGCATGAACGCCCACGCGAGCGCGGTCCATGATTTCGTCGGCCGAAAGCGCCTCGTGGCACGTTGAGATGCCCGCAGCCGCGCACTTGTTCAAATCGGCGCCCTTCATGTCGACCAAATGACCTTGGGCGGTCATGCCCTTCATGCCCGCAACGTCGTCGAGAGATTCCAGAAGATCGGGCAAATCGGCCAAAACATAAGGACCAACGCATTCGGAAATGCCTACCGCGTCGGGGCGCTTAAGCGCTTCGCGAATAATCTCGGGATTGAAAGAACCGCCGCTTGTTTCAAGCGCGGGCGAGAAAGGAACGTGGGAGGGCACAACGAAATACAGGTTCAAATCGGTCGCCTGGTTTTCCTCGATTACCGCCTCGATGCCCTCAAGGCCGCTTACCACGCCCACTTCGTGAAGGTCGGTCATAATCGACGTCGTGCCATGCTTGAGCACCGCTTCTGCGAAAGGCCGAATAGCCAAGTCTGAGCTTTCGGGATGAATATGGCCATCGATGAAGCCCGGCGTAATGAAGGCGCCTTCGGCATCGATGGTCTTCGTGCCTTCGCCGATGCAGTAATCCACATCGCCGACCGCGGCAATCGTTTGACCGCTTATCGCCACGCCGCCATCGTAGATTTCACCTGTGTACACATTCACGATGCGACCGTTCGAAATCACGACGTCCGCCGGCTTGCTGCCGCCCGCTACCGCAAGAAGTTCCTTGTCCATGTGCCATTCCTTTCAAAAAACCGCTCTTGCAACTGCACTGAGCAATGTAACACCCAGCGAGTGAGTTTTTCATTCGAAAGAAAGAAATGTTTTCCCACTTGAAGCCTTGTTTTTACGAGTTGTTTCAAATACCGCATCATCGCATCGGGAAAAACTCTCAACATGGCAAAATGTACGACATGGGGCCCCAATTGCATCAGGGTCGCTGCGAATTGGCAGAATACGCGACAAGGGGGTCCGATTGCGGCAGAGTCACTGTGCATTGTCTGAAAATGCGACAATGGGGCCTCTTTCGTAGCACCGATCCAAGCATCAAACCGAGCAAATGAAGCAAAGAGGCAGGACCTCAAGACAAAACACCAGGTCGCATCCAATTAAAACACGAAAGCGGCTCTTTCCCGCCTCGGAAATGAGGCCCCCTTTCGACGATCCCTGGCACACAGCACAGAAACTTCTGCAACGAGGCCCCTTTGTCGCGTTTTCTGACACTGTCGACACCGCCGCGGGTCATTACGCAAAGAAAGGTGTCGTCTGATTTCCTCCGCAAAGTTAAGCTGCCCCATATATCGCCGTCGATGCAATATCGCAACGATAGGAACAGCGTCGAGACTACGGAAACAAAGCTTAAAACGAGTCACACTACCAAAACTGACAGGAAGCCTGCTGCCGAGATTGGAAATGAGGTTAATACCTAATTGATGCAGAGTCCGACGCCGCATTCAAGGGCAAAGCTAGAATCGACGTCGAAGCCGAGGCCTATAGGAC
>CAKUEV010000137.1 GCA_934646845.1 uncultured Slackia sp. | reverse complement strand
ATCAAGCAGCTCGCCGATACGCAAATCGTCTACATCACCGAAAACGGGCGGGGAAAGTATGTCTTTATGTCCGAAGATGTACTTCAAAAGCAAATCGACAGCGCCGTTGAAAACGCGCTTTATGAATCGCGCATGGCGGAAGCGTTAAGGGAATCGCGGGAAGATTTCGCGCAAGGGCGCTTCCATTCATCGAGAGCCGACCTCCTTGCCGCAGTCGAACGGAAACGCGCGCAACATGACTAAGTTGCTCTACTCCGATCGATTCGCGAGCGACCTCGCAGGCGTGACGTCCGCAAAAATCGAAAGAAAGATCTTCGACATCCTCGACACAATCGAGGCCGCCGGCGACATCGGCTCGAAAGCGGTGCCCGAATCAATTCGCTCCGAATTCGGCGCGGGCGTACGCAAGCTCGCAGTGAATCCTTTCGACCTCGTCTATACCTATGATGCCGAACGCGATATCGCCTTCATCGAGGCGCTTATTCACCAACGCGCCGCATGGTAGCCGAAACTCTCGCACTTATCGAACATACGTCCGATGTTTTTGCTGTGTCATCGTCTCGGCACGCGCGCGGCATGTGGTAAAGTCAGCGTTTGAACAACCCGGCCAGCAAGGCCTGGCCCAGCAGCAACCCGCCACCAACGCCACGCTTGCGAAGCGGCGTGGCCCGGGCGGGAAGCGCGGCGGCGCCTGCGAGGGCAGCGAGCCGCGCGAGGAACACTACCATCGAAAGAGCGAGAATGGCAAACACCACGGCCAACTACGGCAACGACAGCATTCGCCAGCTGAAAGACGAGGAGCGCGTACGCCTGCGCCCCGCCGTCATTTTCGGCTCCGATGGCTTGGACGGCTGCGCGCACGCCGCCTTCGAGATTCTGTCCAACTCCGTCGACGAAGCCCGCCAAGGCTATGGCGACCTCATCACGCTTACCGCCTTCGCCGACGGCTCCATCCAGGTCGAAGACAACGGCCGCGGCTGCCCGCTCGACTGGAACCCCACCGAAAAGCGCTTCAACTGGGAGCTCGTTTTCTGCGAGCTGTACGCAGGTGGCAAATACAACAACAACCAAGGCGGCGACTACGACTTCTCGCTGGGCACCAACGGCCTGGGCTCGTGCGCCACGCAGTACGCCTCCGAATACATGGACGTCAACGTCTGGCGCGACGGCAACAAATACTCCTTGCATTTCAAAAAAGGCAAAGTCGTCGGCGCCAAGAAGAAGGCGCTGCAAGTCGAGCCTTCCGATGAAAACCGCACCGGCACCACCATTAAATGGCGCCCCGACCTCGAGGTTTTCACGTCCATCGACATTCCTGCCGACTGGTATCGCGAAACCATGCGCCGCCAGGCGGTCGTCAACGCCAACGTCACCTTCCGCCTGCGCCTCGAAGGCCCCGAAGGCTTCACCGAGGAAGATTTCTGCTATCCCAAGGGCATCGAAGACTACGTGCTGGAAAAGGTCGGCGCCGATTATTTGACCGAGCCGTTCTTCATCCAGGCCGACCGCCGTGGCCGCGACCGCGACGACTTGCCCGATTACAACGTCAAAATCACCGCCTGCCTGTGCTTCTCGCGCACCTTCCAAATGCAGGAGTACTACCACAATTCGTCGTGGCTCGAAAACGGCGGCTCACCCGAAAAGGCTGCGCGCAGCGCTCTGACCAGCGCTCTTGACGCATACATCAAGTCACAGGACAAATACACCAAAAACGAGACCGCCATCAAATGGCAAGACGTGCAAGACTGCCTCGTGCTCGTGACCAACTGCTTCTCGACGCAAACGTCTTACGAGAACCAAACGAAGAAGGCCATCAACAACCGCTTCATCCAGCAGGCCATGACGGCATTTTTCAAGGAACGTCTCACCACGTATCTCATCGAGAACAAGGAAGCCGCCGGCAAAATCGTCGAGCAGGTGCTCATCAACAAGCGCTCGCGCGAAAACGCCGAGAAAACGCGCCAGAGCATCAAAACCAACCTGCAGCAGAAAACCGACATGGCCAACCGCGTGCAGAAGTTCATCGACTGCCGCTCGAAAGACAAAGGCCGCCGCGAAGTCTACATCGTCGAGGGCGACTCGGCAGCGGGCGCCATTCGCACGTCGCGCGATGCCGAGTTCCAAGGCGTCATGCCTGTTCGAGGCAAGATTCTCAACTGCCTGAAGGAAGATTATCCGCGCATTTTCAAGTCCGACATCATCATGGACTTGCTGCGCGTTCTGGGTTGCGGCGTCGAAGTCAAAGACAAGCGCATGAAGAACCTGGGCACCTTCAATTTGGATAACCTCAACTGGAGCAAGGTCATCATCTGTACCGACGCCGACGTTGACGGCTACCATATTCGCACGCTCATCCTCACCATGCTCTACCGCCTTGTGCCCACACTCATCGACGAGGGCTACGTCTACATCGCCGAATCGCCGCTGTACGAGATCAACTGCAAGGAAAAGACGTACTTCGCCTACACCGACCTCGAGAAGAACAACATCTTGAAGGAAATCGGCGACCAGAAGTGCTCGATCAACCGCTCGAAAGGTCTTGGTGAGAACGACCCCGACATGATGTGGCTCACCACCATGAACCCTGAAACGCGCCGCCTGATCAAGGTCGAGCCCGAAGACGTCGCCACCATGGAGAACATGTTCAACCTGCTGCTCGGCAACGACGACGAAGGCCGCAAGCGCCACATCGCCGAGCACGGCAAAGAATACCTCGACCAGCTCGACCTGCAGTAACGCCATATAACCGCTCGAGCCGCCCACGCGGCTCGATAGATGAGCCCGACACACGCACCAAGGGGAAACCGTGGCAACAAAGAAGAAGACCAAAACCGAACCGAAGAAAAAGCACGTTGACAATCCCAACGTGATCGGCCTGCATTCCGAGGTCATGGAGCAGCCCATCACGCAAACGCTCGAGCAGAACTACATGCCCTATGCCATGAGCACGAACGTGTCACGCGCGTTCCCGGAAATCGACGGCTTCAAGCCGTCGCACCGCAAGCTGCTCTACACCATGTACAAAATGGGCCTGCTGAACGGCGCGCGCCAAAAGAGCGCGAACATCGTCGGCCAAACCATGAAACTCAACCCGCACGGCGATTCCGCCATCTACGAAACTATGGTGCGTCTTGCCACGGGCAACGAAGCGCTGCTCGCGCCGTTTGTCGAATCGAAAGGCAACTTCGGCAAATACTATTCCGGCGACCTGAGCTATGCGGCCTCGCGTTACACCGAAGCCAAGCTCTCGCCGATTTGCGCCGAGATTTTCAAAGACATCGACAAAGACCCGGTCGACTTCGTGGACAGCTACGACGGCGCCATGAAGGAGCCGCGTCTTCTGCCCACCACGTTCCCCAACATTCTCGTCTCGGCGAACAAGGGCATTGGCGTTGCCATGGCTTCCGATATTTGCGGCTTCAACCTGAACGAAGTGTGCACGGCAACCATGCACTTCCTAAGCGACCCCGAGTGCGACCTGCTCGAATACATGCCCGCGCCCGATTTCTCCACCGGCGGCGAGATTATCTACCGCCGCGAGGAAATGGAGCGCATCTTCAACACAGGCCTCGGCAGCTTCCAAATTCGCTCGCGCTGGCGCTACCTGCCCGATGAGCGCATCATCGAAGTGTACGAAATTCCGTACACCACCAAAACCGACGTCATCATCGAGCGCATCGTGAAACTCTCCAAAGAGGGCAAGGTGCGTGAAATCGCCGACATCCGCGACGAAACCGACCTTTCCGGCCTGCGCATCGCCATCGACCTGAAGAGGGGCGTCGACCCCGAGCAGCTCATGGCGAAGCTGTTCCGCTCCACCACGCTGCAAGATTCGTTCTCGTGCAACTTCAACGTGCTCGTCGACGGCTATCCGCGCGTCATGGGCGTACGCGAGATTTTAAGCGAGTGGGTGGCGTGGCGCGTCGAATCGACCCGCCGCCGCATGAACTTCGATTTGGACAAGAAGACCGACCGTTTGCACCTGCTGCACGGCCTTGAGGCGATTCTGCTCGACATCGACAAGGCCATCGCAATCATTCGCGGCACGAAGCTCGAGGCCGACGTTGTGCCCAACCTCATGAAGGGCTTCAACATCGACCAGGTCCAGGCCGAATTCGTGGCGGAAATCAAGCTGCGCAACATCAACGAGGAATACATCATCAACCGCACGAAGGATATCGAGAAGCTCGAGGCCGACATCGCCGAGCTGAACGCGATTCTCGCGAGCGAGAAGAAGATCAAGAAGGTCATCCACGACGAGCTTGCCGCGGTGAATAAGAAGCACGTCATGCCGCGCAAAACCGGCCTGGTTGCACCTTCGGAAATCGTCGAGGTGAACCTCGAGCCCGAGGTCGAGGAATACCCCGTGACCATGATGCTCTCGCGCGACGGCTATCTGAAGAAGATGACCGACCGCGTGCTGCGCAAAGCCACGACGCTGAAATACAAAGACGGCGACGAGCCCTTCATCGAATTCGATTCCTCCAACACGCACGATTTGCTCGTGTTCACGAACCAGTGCCAGGTGTACAAGTGCAAGGTCGCCGCGTTCGAGGACACCAAATCGGCGCAGCTGGGCTCGTATTTGCCCACTGATTTGGAAATGGACGCCGACGAGACCGTGACCTGGGTCATCGACCCCGAAGATTACAAGGCCGACGTGCTGTTCGTCTTCGAGAATGGCCGCGTAGCGCGCGTGGCGCTGTCGGGATACGCCACCAAAACGAACCGCAAGCGCCTGAAGAACGCGATTTACGGCGGCTCCAAGCTTGTGTACGCCACGGTGCTGAAGGAAGAACGCGACCTGGCGCTCGTGTCGAGCGACTATCGCCTGGTGAACTTCAATACGTCACTTCTGAAGACGAAGACCACCAATTCGACGCAAGGCGTGCAGGCGCTCACCATCAAGGGGAGCCGCACGGTGACCATGGTTGGCACGGCGGAAGAATTCATCGGCGGCAAAGCTCAGGTCGAGAAGTTCCGCGCAGAGAAACTGCCTTCAGCTGGCGCCCCCATGAAGGAAACCGACATGAAGAGCCTATTCGACCTGGAAGAGTAGGGGAGCGCTGTCACCTTCGATTGCTCGTCGTTTCAATTTCCCGCAAAAACAAAGGGACCGAAGCACATCGCTTCGGTCCCTTTTCGCTTTCACGCTATCACACGCCGCGACGCGTCTCTTCCGCAGCCGCTCTTAACTTAGCCGTTGTAGCTGTTGCCAAGAATCTCGCGGGCCTGCTCGTCGGTCACATCGGCGTGGTAGAACAAGCTGTAGAACTCCTTGGTGACCTCAACCATGTCGACGTCATAGGCGTCGGGATACAGCGTGTTCGCGATCCACTGA
>CAKUEV010000136.1 GCA_934646845.1 uncultured Slackia sp. | reverse complement strand
TACCTTGCGCGCTCGGCCGTGTCAAGAACTTTTTTCAGAAAGTTTTTGCCGGCCGTCCCGCGGGCCGCGGGGCGCCTTCGCGCTCAGGGCTTCGGCCCTTCGCGGCGACGAGTTCGGTATTATACGCGCCCCCGCCCGCCCCGCGCCCGGGAAACCCTCCCGCACACAGGATGCCGACAACTCCAGCGCGGTGGAGCGGAGAGGAATCGGCGCCACCTCGGGCCGCGAAACGAGTTCCACCTGGCGTTTCTCCTCGCTCCGCATGCGCGAACGCCCCCGGAGGCCCGGCGCTTGCGCGCTTCGGTCCCCGGGGGCGTTTACTCAACTATGTGAATTCAACTACCCATATATACGTAGAAGGATTAGTGCCCGCCTTCAAACCAGGGCTCTTCCACCCTCATTATGCATACAGCGCTTCCCTTGCCTTCGACGTTCCCCTATTGGTCTTCGTCAAACTTCTCGCGGAGCGAGTACCAACCATGGTTGCTTTCGACGGCCAAGGGCACGCCGAAGAGTTTCGTCATGCACTCGCCTGTAAGGAGTTCTTCCTTTTTGCCATCGGCATAAATCGCTGCGTTCTTTATAAGAAGCACGCGATCGATGGCGGGGATGATGTCTTCGGGGTAATGCGTGACAAGAATGACCGACCGGCCCTCGGATGCCAGCTGGCGCATAACACCGCGCAGCTGATACATGCCTTCGGGATCGAGGCCCGTACACGGCTCGTCGAAAATGAGCGCCTGCGGATTATGGATGAGCTCACGCGCGACGAGCACGCGGCGCACCTGGCCCGTCGACATCGTCATGATGTCTCGATCGGCAAGTTCGCCAATGCCCAAACGCTCGAGTTGCTCTTCGGCCTTCTTGAAGTCGGCCTCGGTCGCGTGAATGTGGCGCGGGATGCCGAGCGTGCCGAACAGGCCTCCGCACACGATATCGCGCGCAGGCAGGTGAACGCGCACCTGGTCGTGCATCGTGTTGCTCACCACGCCGAAGCACGCCTTGATATCGGCGAGCGACGGGCGCTCTTGGCCGCGGAAAATCACGGGCGGCACATCGCGATGCAGCGGCAACGCCTCACGCGTGAGCAGCTGGATGAAGGTCGACTTGCCAGCGCCGTTCGGGCCAAGCAGCGCGATATTCTCGCCTTCCGCAAGCTCGAAGTCGTCGACGTGCAGAATGATCTTTTCCTTGCGACGCACCGTGGCATCGTGGATTTTGAACAGCGGCGTTTCCTGCGTTGCCACGAACTACTCCACAACCTCGGCGATGACCTCAACTTCGACAAGAGCGCCCTTGGGCAACTTGTCGACCGCGACGCACGAACGGGCGGGCAGCGTTTCGCCGAACGATTCGGCATAAATCGCATTGAAGGCGGCAAAGTCGTTGATGTCGTCGAGGAAGCAGGTGGTTTTCACCACGTGATTGAAGTCGGTGCCGGCAGCTTCGAGCAGGGCGCCGACGTTTTTCATGACCTGTCGGCTCTGAGCCTCGATGGTGTCACCAGCGAGCTCGCCCGTCTCGGGAACCAGGGCGATTTGGCCCGACGCGAACAGCAGGCCGCCCGCGATATTGCCCTGGGCGTAAGGGCCGACGGCTGCAGGAGCATTAGGGGTGGAAATAGTCTTCATTGAAAGCCTCCTTCTTTGTGGCTGTGTTGCGGCAACTCTACTACATATATATGTAGGTGTTGCTTAGGCGGTTTCGCGGTGCCGCAAGGACGGTCGAAACGCTCTTCTCCTCGCGCAACCTCGACGATAGCGACCAGGCTCGCACGCTTCCCCTGTCATGCGCGCTTGAAGGCAAGAACGCATGACGCGAAGAACCGAACGCCAGAAAACCCCTGGCCATTACCGAAAGCCGAGCGCGCAAAAAGGCGCCGCGCATTCCTCTGGCTTCATGCGAATACGCATACAATGTGAGCATCGCGCAAGGTTTCACGCATGAATTCTTCCATTGTCGGCGCAAATGAGTATACTGCTTTACTACGATAGAGTACGATATTATCAAGGAAGTAACCGACATGACCGAGATGCTTACGCTCGACGCTTTTGAAGAGGCATCTGCCAAAGTGCAGGAGGTCACGCAGAAGACGGGGCTCATCGAAAGCCCTCACTTCAGCGCGCAAACCGGCAACAAGGTATTCTTCAAGCCCGAAAATATGCAGCGCACCGGCGCGTATAAGGTACGCGGCGCGTACTATAAAATTTCGACGCTGACCGATGAAGAGCGCGAGCGTGGCCTTATTACTGCCTCGGCGGGCAATCATGCGCAGGGCGTTGCCTTCGCAGCAAGCCGCTACGGTGCCAAGGCAACCATCGTCATGCCCACCACGACCCCGCTCATCAAGGTCGAGCGCACGCAGCATTATGGCGGCACCGCCGTTCTGCACGGCGACGTGTACGACGAGGCCTGCGAATACGCCATGCAGCTGGCCGAAGAAAACGGCTATACCTTCATTCACCCCTTCAACGACCCCGCGGTTGCCACAGGCCAGGGCACCATTGCCATGGAAATCGTCAAAGAGCTGCCGCTCGTTGATTACATTCTGGTTCCCATCGGCGGCGGCGGACTTGCCACGGGCGTTTCCACGCTGGCCAAGCTGCTGAACCCGCATATCAAAGTGATTGGCGTCGAGCCCGCGAATGCCGCGTGCATGAAAGCTTCCCTCGAAGCCGGCCACGTGGTAAAGCTCCCGAGCGCGAACACCATCGCCGACGGCACCGCCGTTTTGGAACCGGGCGACAAGATCTTCCCGTACATCCAGCAGAACCTCGACGACATCATTACCATCGAAGACGACGAGCTCATCTCGGCATTCCTTGACATGGTCGAAAACCACAAGATGATTGTCGAGAACTCGGGCCTGCTCACTGTGGCCGCCCTGAAGCATTTGCCCTTCACCGGCAAGAAGGTCGTTTCTATTCTGTCCGGCGGCAACATGGACGTTATTACCATGTCCTCCGTCATTCAGCACGGCCTCATCCAGCGCGACCGCGTGTTCACGGTTTCGACGCTTCTGCCCGACCGCCCCGGCGAGCTCGTGCGCGTTGCCCAAACCATCGCCAACATGAACGGCAACGTCATTCGCCTCGACCATAACCAGTTCGTGAACACGAACCGCAATGAAGGCGTTGAGCTGCGCGTGACCATCGAGGCCTACGGCACCGACCACAAAAACCAAATCGTCGCGGCGCTTGAAGCCGCCGGCTTCCGCCCCAAGCTTATTCAGGCGCACCTGTAAGCGCCACTTCGGCACCCCACGGGTCTGCGCCTTATAAATCCCTTCGTCACTTAACCGGGCGTGCGTCCGCATGCCCGGAATTTGCGCCCTCGTGCGGCCGACGACCGGATGAAAGCGAGAGCGTTCCATGTCTGTAATCTAAAAGTGCCGCGCACGCGGCCAATCACAGAAAGGGAGCCTCCCATGACCGGAATGCCCAACCATGTAAAGTATCAACGCGGATACTTCATGCCGCCCGAGCCGTGCTACGACTGGGTGAAGAAGGAATACATCGAGAAAGCCCCCAAATGGGTTAGCGTTGATCTTCGCGACGGCAACCAGGCACTCATCATTCCCATGAGCCTCGAGCAGAAACTGGAATACTTCAAGAAGCTCGTCGAGATTGGATTCAAGGAAATCGAGATCGGTTTCCCCGCTGCCAGCGAAACCGAATTTGAACTGGCACGCACCCTTATCGAGAACGACATGATTCCTGAAGACGTCACCATTCAGGTGCTGACCCAGGCCCGCGAGCACATCATTAAGAAGACGTTCGACGCGCTCGAGGGCTGCAAGACCCCGGTTATCGTCCACGTTTACAATTCCACGAGCCTCGCCCAGCGCGAGCAGGTGTTCAAGCGCGACAAAGAGCAGATCAAGGAAATCGCTCTGACTGGCGCCAACCTGCTCAAGCAACTCACCGACGAAGCCGGCCACGACAACTACCGCTTCGAGTACTCGCCCGAAAGCTTCACCGGCACCGAGCCCGAGTACGCGCTCGAGGTATGCAACGCCGTTCTGGACGTTTGGCAGCCGACCCCCGACCGCAAGGCCATCATCAACCTGCCCGCCACGGTCGAAATGAGCCTGCCGCATGTGTTCGCGCAGCAAGTCGAATACATGAGCAAGAACCTGAAGTACCGCGACGCCGTTGAGCTGTCGCTGCATTGCCACAACGACCGCGGCACCGGCGTTGCCGAAACCGAGCTGGGCATTCTGGCTGGCGCCGACCGCGTTGAGGGCACCTTGTTCGGCAACGGCGAGCGCACGGGCAACACCGACCTGATCACCGTGGCCATGAACATGTTCGCCCACGGCGTTGACCCGGAGCTGAACTTCGCCAACATGCCCGAACTGGTTGAACTGTACGAGCGCGTGACCAACATGAAGGTTGAGCCGCGCCGCCCCTACGCCGGCCAGCTCGTATTCGCCGCGTTCTCGGGCAGCCATCAGGACGCTATTGCCAAGGGTCTGAAGTGGCGTGAAGAGCACGATCCCGAGCATTGGACTACGCCCTACCTGCCGCTCGACCCCACCGACGTGGGTCGCCATTACGAAACCGACGTCATTCGCATCAACAGCCAGTCGGGCAAGGGCGGCATTGGCTACATTCTGGAGCAGAACTTCGGCTACGTGCTGCCCCCGAAGATGCGCGAAGAACTGAGCTACGCCTCCAAGGACGTTTCCGACCACACCCATGCTGAGCTGTCGCCTGAAGAAGTCAACCGCATCTTCCACGAGAACTATGTGAACCACGAAGGCCGCATCGAGCTGCTCGACTTCCACTTCACGCATGCCGAAAACAACAAGGCGTTCAAGGCGTTCGTGACCGTGAAGATCGACGGCGACGAGCAAGACGTGATTGGCAACGGCAACGGCCGCCTCGACTCTGTGTGCAATGCCATGGAGAAGCTGGGTCTGAAGGCGCACATTGCCAGCTACAGCGAGCATGCCATGACTGGCGGCTCCGACAGCTCGGCCATGGCCTACGTGGGCGTCGAAGACCCGAACGGCAAAATCGTTTGGGGCGCGGGCGAGCACCACGACATCATTACCGCATCCATCAAGGGCCTCATTTCTGCCCTGAACCGCATGTAGCACCGTTCGGGGCCGGGATGCGATTCCCGACCCCGTGTTGAGGGGCGACGCGCACGCTTCCTCGGGGTAACGCTCCAAGCGTCCCCTGGGCGTACACACCGCCCCTCAACATTCATTTCCTTGTTGTTATCAACCATCCTTAAGGGGGATTCCATATGGGCATGACCATGACCCAGAAAATTTTGGCGGCGCACGCCGGACTCGATTCCGTAGTGCCCGGTCAGCTGATCGAGGCGAACATCGACCTCGCGCTCGCCAACGACATCACCGGGCCGGTGGCTATTCGCGAACTGAAGAAGGCCGACATGGACAAGGTGTTCGACCGCACGAAGGTCGCCCTTGTTATGGAT
>CAKUEV010000135.1 GCA_934646845.1 uncultured Slackia sp. | reverse complement strand
GTAATGTCGCAATCAATCGTTTCAGAAATATCACGAGGAGGATTTTGAGACGCGACGTCGTCTCCCTTGGAAGATTTGGTTTCGGCAGAATTTCCGACAGCGCACCCGGACAATCCAGCCGCAACAATCGCGCCAGCAGCGGCGAGGCCGCCGATAAACCCACGACGAGATACGTTCATGCCCTGGTATTCGAACTCGGTTTCTGTGCTCATATCGATCCCTTCTTTCGCAATCCCTTCTTGCAAAGCGAACGATACGAGCTATTTTTCATTAATACTATTGTCAAAACGATGCATCAATGAGCGCATAAAGCCTGTTCAAGGCAGACTTCTAAAGAAGAACGATCATATTTTGTTAAAAGCAATGTCGTATTTACGAGCAACGCTTATGACGAAGAATGAATCCTGGAGCATCATACGCCGCACGTCGAACGCGCCCGCAACCGAATAATGAAACGCGTTTCGCCCAACCACGGGTCCCTTGCGATTTTGCCTTTACGGGCGCAGCCCCATTCGATCGCGCCAGGAAATACAAGCCGAGGACCGAACGAGACTATTCCTCGCCCGCGATGCCATCGGCTTCGAGCATCTCGTCGAAATCGCCCATCACGGGAATCTCTCCCGCCTCAGGTGCATCGATGCCGTATGCCGCGGCCAGGGCGCAAGCCTGGTCGAATCGCAGCTGGGCCGCCTGCTGTTTGCCGGCTTGCTCAAGGTAATACGACTCGAGGGCCATGCCGCGCACCAAATACTCGACCACATGCGGGTCGGTTCCCGAAACGCTCAGAATGCCCGCGAAGCTTTCGGGCGCCAGGCCCAGCACCACATTCGCATCCATTTCGAGCGCATTCGCGATAGCGTCTTCCACCGATTCGGCTTTCGCATCGGGATCGTCGTCTTTCTCGACCGTGCGACGCATCGCCTCAACGAATTGCCAAATCAAACGGATAAGGTAGTCTTGCTGAAACATCTATGTTTCTCCGTTCTGCCGAACGGGGAAACCGCTCGACGCTGCGCGCGAGCTGCGCGAACGCCTTCGCCCGCAATCGTCGCTCGCGTACCGAAGTACGCTTCGCTTCTCTTTTGGGTGAATTCGCTCCACGAATCTCGCGCTCGCTGACTCTTAGTTCATGGCCAAGCTCATCCCCGCCACGCTTTCGCGCAGCATGGGCAGTTTTCGCCGTTCGGCAGAACGGCGAAACAGCATGCTCGCTGGCTTTTGGCGCATACCCAAGCTCCGCACCCGGGCTCATGCTTTTGGCGCATGCCCAGACTCATTCGCTATTCCGCCCTGGGCATCTTCAGCCCCAGATGACCAAACGCTCTCGCCGTTGCTTGGCGGCCCTTGGGCGTGCGCATAATGAGCCCTTGCTGAATAAGGAATGGCTCATACACGTCTTCCACCGTGCCCGGGTCTTCCGAAAGCGCCGACGCAAGCGTGGTAAGGCCCACAGGACGCCCCGCGAATGAATCGCACAGAAGCTCGAGGATTTTATTGTCAAGGCCATCGAGCCCGAGCGAGTCGACCTCGAAGAAGCTCAGCGCTGCCGCCGCGGTATCTTCGTCGATATCACCGTTGCCGCGCACCTGCGCCCAGTCGCGCACGCGCTTGAGCAGGCGATTCGCCAAACGCGGCGTACCGCGGCTGCGGCGCGCGATTTCAATGGCGCCTTCTTCGTCGACCGCCACGTCCAAAATGCCCGCCGAGCGCTTCACGATGTCGGCCAGCTCTTCGGGGGTGTAATAATCCAGGCGGAACACGATGCCGAAGCGATCGCGCAAAGGCCCGGTAAGCAAGCCCGTGCGCGTAGTCGCGCCGATGAGCGTGAAGTGCGGCAGATCGAGGCGAATGCCGCGCGCAGCCGGCCCCTTGCCCACCACGATATCGAGCACGCAATCTTCCAGCGCGGGATAAAGCACTTCTTCTACCTGGCGATTCAGGCGATGAATCTCGTCGATGAACAGCACGTCGCCCTCTTCGAGATTCGTCAAAATAGCCGCCAAATCGCCCGGACGCGCGATGGCCGGGCCGCTCGTGGTGCGAATATTCGCGCCCAGCTCGTTGGCGACAACGGTGGCGAGCGTGGTTTTACCCAAGCCCGGAGGGCCGCTGAACAGTACGTGGTCCATGCATTCGCCGCGCTGCTTGGCCGCCTGAATAAGAATAGACAAGCTGTCTTTCACACGCGTTTGGCCCAGATAATCGTCCAGGTATTTCGGGCGAAGCGAGCGATCGAGCGCCAAATCGTCTTCAGTGAGGTCGCTCGAGACCACACGCTCGCGCGGCGTTTGCTGCGCGAAGCCCGCGCCGCCCGCCGCCGAGCCGCCCGAAGACGCCTCGAACACCATGCCTTCTATTTGGATGCCTTCAGCCACGAATTACTTCCTTTACCCCACTGTGCCAAGTCGCTTCAAAGCATACTGCAACAGCGCGCCCTCGGTATTCAGTTCCTCGGGAGCGCCCTTCAACGCCAAATCGGCCTCGGCCAGCGTGAAGCCCATGGCAAGCAGGCCATCGCGCGCGCCCTGCAAGCGCTCGGTCGCCGCTGCCGTCGCGGCGCTGAACAGGTCTTGCTCGCCCGCCTGCGCCAAATTGCCTTTCAATTCCAGGATGAGACGCTGCGCGGTTTTCTTGCCCACGCCCGGAATGGTCGACACGGCCTTCACATCTTCCGACTGAATGGCAGAAATAAGCTCGGCCGGCTTGAATGTAGAAAGCGCCGCAAGGGCCGCCTTCGGGCCAATGCCCGACACGCCAATAAGGCGCAGGAACAACGCGTGTTCTTCCTGAGACAAAAAACCATACAGCGTCATGGCGTCTTCGCGCACGGCAAGATGCGTGAACAGCGCCACGTCGGCGCCCGCCTCGGGAAGTTTCACAATGTCGGTCGCGGGCATGTACACGGCGAAGCCGACGCCGTTCACGTCGACGAAGGCCACGTCGGCGCTTCGGCCGGCCATCGTGCCTTTCAGGAATGCAATCATCGGCAACCTCTCACATGCGACAAGCGGCGAAAACCGCGCGTGCCACGAATCAATCTACAAACGTCTGTTCGCAAATATACCATAGCGGCACAAACAAAAACGTGCAGTCGCCGCTCTTTTTGCGACAACTGCACGTTTTACCCTCAAACCGAAAAGTATCGACGGAGAAAGGGCGCCGAGCTTCTTCCTATTGCACGGCGCGGGCCTCGCCATCGACGCCAAGCTGAGCATCAAGGCGCTCGCCTTTGTCTTCAACCACGACCGATTCAACGCTCGAAACGTCGCCGCCAGCCACGCGATATTCGGTAAGGCACAAATCCATGGTTTCCATATCGCTTGCCGGTTTCTTCAAACGCACGACCAGCGTGGCGCCTTCCTGAGTTATGGCCTCGATTTCCTTTCCCGGAATCGAGCCGCCCGAAAGCTGCAGCTGGATCCACTCGCCTTGCGGCTTCCAGCCATTGCTCGGCATGGCGACAATCGCGCCACCGGAAACCTCCATGCACAACACGGGCAAGTCGGCGTCTTCTTCCCACGTCCACGCGGAGCCGCTCGCGTCCTGCTTTGTGCAGCCAAGCATCGTCGCGGCCACAGGACCGCACGCCGCCGTCGCGGCAACGGCGCCACACGCCACCGCCACGAATGTACGCCTCGTCATATGCTTCGCCATTGTCGCCTCCCTTTCGCCCGATTTTCGCTGAACTGTTCGTTGCTCGCATTGTCCCATACGAGCGCCTCGTGCGTCGAGAAACGAAGCGGGAACGCATGCGGCAGGCGAGAAACGAAAACGAAAACAATCAAGCGAAGTGAGGAGCTTTCCGCACTCACTTCGTCAGCAGATCTACTCTGTAAATATCAATGAATTTCCTTATGAGAAGCTTATGGCGTTCGACCACGGTCTCCTTCGAAAACGAAAGGAACCGCCCAACATTACGCCGCCTAGCGCGCTTCCCAATACCGCCTGCACGCTTCGGCGAACGTGCCCTCGCCCGGGAACGGCACTGCGCGCGCTTCAGGCGTTTCGTCGGCGCCATCTGGCTCGCCTGACAAACCCAGGTCGCACGAATCGCTTGGCTTGCTCGGCCCCTCGACAAGAAGCATCGATCCGTCGCCGATAGGCGAGCCGTAGCTCATGAGCGACATGGTGTCGCATGCCCACAAAGCGTCTCGGCCCGCTGTCATCCAACCGCCGGCATAGTTCTCCACACGCTCGACCGGCGAATGACCCATAATTTGCGGCACGCCGGGCAACGCGTCATCGAGCATGTCGCGCAAATCGGCCCACAAAGGCCCCGGCAACGACCAGCCTCCGCGCGACGGAGGGCAGCTGTCCAAATCGCCCCAATGCGACGAGTCGGCGAGCATTTCGTTCAAACGTTGGGCGATCGCCCGCGCATCGGCGGGCACGTCTGACAAAAATCGCTTCGCCCACACGCCCGTCACGCCTGCATGCGAACACAAATACGGCCCCACCGCGCAGGCCGCCTTCGCCTGCAGGGCATCTTCCAGAATCGTTCGCAGGTTGCGCATGATGGACATAATTGAGCCCGGTCCGCGCTTGCCGCGCACGTAGCAAAAATCGTGGTTGCCCAGCAGCACGTCAATCTGCATGCCGCGCTCGCGATGCTCGCGAACCCATTTCGCATAAAACCCCATGGCGTTCAGCTCGTCGGCCTCATTCGCGCCCCAGTCATCGCACGCGTCGCCCAAAAACACGACGCGCCCAATCTCTGCATCGCTCGCCAGCATCTCATCGATACGGGGCAGCACAAATTGTTGCTTCAAATGCAAATCGCCCACAATTAGCGTTTTCATGAACCCACCTCGTATTCCAAACGCGATTCGCGCGTTCATTCCGGGCGCAACCATCCTCTACTCATACAAATCGGCCGCAGCCACAACTATGCACCCCTGCTTGGCGTATTTTTCCTTCGTCGCCTCGCCCACACCATGCTTCGTGAACAAGGCCAGGCAGGTATGGTCGTAGTCTTTGAAAACACGCTCGCGCGAATGAAGCTTTTCGATAGCTTTCGTTTCATTGAACGACTCACGCCATTTGCACTCACCCAACAGCAATTCTTTGCGCCGTGGGTTGGCAGCAATAACATCAATATCATCTTGCTGCCTCGTTTCGGGATTCGTTCCCCACCACGATCCAAACCGCGTAGGCCTTATAGGGAGCTCGCCTTTTTTCGCTTGGGCGATAAGCCATTCCTTGCACATTGCCTCAAACCAATGGCCAACATGGGTCGACAAAATCTCGGGCTGAAGGACATCGGCAGCGACAAGTTCTCCCGCGTTCTGCTCGATTTCGGCTATGGCCGGCTCAACGAAACCATACCAGTACGAATAGCAAGGCTCTGTAATTCTGTAGATTCCTTTGCGCGTCGTTTTGGGGTTCTCGCCGAACGGAGCAACTTTTTCAACGAGACGAAGGGATACGAGCGTGTTTAGGTACTTCGCCACGGACGTCCTTTCGATGCCCGTTTTGTCGCTT
>CAKUEV010000134.1 GCA_934646845.1 uncultured Slackia sp. | reverse complement strand
ATGTTTCCTCCTCGAATTAATCCCGAAAGCGCCACCCTAGGCACATACTCCGCATGTTTGCAACCAAAACGAAATTGGGCCTAGGATTGCGCTCCCCCCTTGCATGAATCAAAAAAGGCAGGCCAACCTAATGCCCAATATAATACTCTTTTATTGAACTAGTTCAATAGTTCAATAGTTATTTTATTTGAGGATAGCTACATTATTTCGAGGTCGCCACGTCAACAAAGCCATCAGCCAGGCTGCTCGGCGCAATGAGCACACCTTTGCCATCGCGAGCGCTTTCGTAGGATAGATTCATCGCACGAAGCTGCATGGCGCCAGGCTCCTGGTTATAGGTGCGCGCCGCATCAACATACATTTCCGAAATGTCCCGTTCAACATCGGCAAGCAGTATGCGAGCGTCTCGCTCCCGCTCAGCCTGAGCCTCGCGTGCAAGCGAATCTTGCAGCTCATTCGGAATCTTAATATTGCGAATCTCAACCGAAATAACGCTAATGCCCCATTCCTCGCATTTCTCGGCCATGAATTCTTGCAACTCGTGATCGAGTTGGCGACGGCGCAGCGACAGATCCGCCAGACTCACCTGACCTATAGCGTCGCGAATGGCAGTTTGCGCGGCTCTGCGCACAGCTTGGGGGAAATTCGCAACCTCGAGGCAGGCTTTTTCCGAGTCAAATACAGCCCAAAACAGAATCGCATCAACATCGACGCTCACCAAATCACTCGTAAGCGCCTGCTCCGCATAGAACGCCGTCGTAATGACTCGTTGATCTATGCGCATGGCAACTGAGTCAACAAAAGGAATCACCACATAAATACCAGGCTGCGCAATTCTCCGAAAACGGCCAAAGCGCAGAAGGGCCACATGCTCCCATTGGGTCGCTACGCGAAACGTCGATGAAAGAGCAAAGCCGGCTATGGCCGACGCAAGCACGGTGTATGGCGACAAGACGGGCAGCGTAAGTGCGAAAACAACGCAGAAGCCGAGAGCAAACATAAGAATCGCAAAACCATAGACGCCAGCACGCGACGCATCTTTCTCGGAGACGATATTATCCGGAGATTCATGAGAAGCGCTCGTAAACGCCTGTTCAGACGCGGCGCTATCATTTACGCAATGATTCTTTCCAAGCTTCATACGAACATTCCTCCTGCGCGATTCGCAACCGCCGCCGCAGCGTCGGACTCAGAAAGACCGAGCTCTTTCGCCTGCTCTAGAAAAGTATCGACGAGCAAATCGATCGCAGCTTTCGCATCGGCAGCTTCAAATCCTTCAGAATTGACCTCCGCCACAAACGTTCCCTTGCCGCGCCGCGTTATGACGTACCCGTCTTTTTCGATGTCGCGATAAACCTTGCTAACCGTGTTGTAATTTACGCTAAGGAACGAGGATAGATCGCGCACAGTGGGCAATTTGGAACCGGGTGCCACAGTTCCCGACACGACCAAATACACCAAACGATTTCGTAACTGCATCCAAATGGGAACACCGCTATTCTCATCGAGCGTAATGAGGTTTTTATCTACCATGGTTGACGAAGGTGCCGTATTTGTTTTCACTGCGGGATTCATGACCCACCCCGATCGAATTTTCGCTTACAACGCGAGCATAATTGCATATTGAACTATTACATGACACAACAAAACATGGAGCAGAATAAAGAGCCACGCCGATGATACAAAATCGAAGGCACGCACCGCCTACGAGCACCGAGCACCCATCCACCAATCGAAGAGCGGGCGCAAAACCATGTCGCTCGAAACATGCAAGCACAAGAGGGACGACGATGCCGCATAGCACAAGGCCAACCCAAAAAACGTCCGCCCATTCTCCAAACAGCAGCATGGAGCACGACTGACGCGAAGCTTCACTATACAGCCAACGCCCGACCAGCAAGGCAACGAGCGAAACCGCCTCAATTACGCACAGGACCACCCCCACCCAACGCAGGCAAGAGAAACCACGAGTGCTTCCCTGGATACAGAAAGCCACCGCGGAAAGAAAACCGCATCCACAGCTCAAAGCTGAAAAAACGAACAACGCCACGAGCAGCGGCGTATTCCAAAAATCAACGGAATTCATAGAGGCGAGCAAAACGCCCGTATAGCACATGAGACCCACGGCAATTATGGAACCGATGAATTCAAGAAGGCGAAAGCAATGACAACGAACCCGCAAAAGCAGCAACGCGGCAGCCATTGAAAAAACGGCAAGCGCAAGAGCGATAAGCCATGCGCCGATCGAAACAAGCGAACGAACCGGATTCAAGAACGTAAAGACAATCGCAGCAGGATTTCCTAAATCGAGGAACAACATGAGCGCAGCAATGCCCAACAGCACTGGCGCACCACAAAAGCCCACGCGGGATGCAAGGGAAACGAAGCGCATGTTCGCGAAAGAGTTCCCAAAATAATCAAGAGCCGCAGCAATCACGAACGACCCAGCCGCAGTTCCAGCAAAAAATAAATACCACACTGCAAAATCGCTGAACATAAGTCCACCTCAGCAAAAAGAAGAGATGCGACATCCCTGTCGCATCTCGAATTCTACCCTATCCCTTATGAGCATACACGCTGCCAATAAGCCCGAGCAGCGCGAAGTTCACCATCATGAACGACGAACCATAGCTCATAAACGGCAGAGGAATGCCCGTGATGGGCATAAGGCCAATGTCCATGCCGATATTCTCGAGAATTTGGAACAGCCACATACCCACGATGCCCATAACAATAAGCGTTCCGAACAAATCGCTCGACTCGCGCGCGATGCGAATAGCCAGCAGAATAAGCGCCAAATACAGCACAAGCAGCACCATGGCTCCCATGAAGCCGAACTGCTCAGCAAGCACGCAGAAAATGAAGTCGGTCGCCGATTCAGGAACGAAGCCCAAGCTCGACTGAGAGCCGTTAAGCAAGCCCTTTCCGAAAAGACCGCCCGAGCCAATGGCAATCATGGCCTGGTTAAGGTTGAAGCCCGTGCCCGTCACGTCGGCGCTCGGATCCAAGAACACGAGCAGGCGGTTACGCTGGTATTGTTTCAGCAGAACATAATCGCCCGTCGCGTTCTTCAGCACCTCGTCAACAGCGAACACCGCCACAATGAGCCCCACAAATACGCCGAGCAATATGAGCAGGTACTTCCAGCGCGCACCACCCATAACGAGCGTCACGGCGCCAATGACCAAATACACCAAACCCGTGCCCAAGTCAGGCTGTGTCATGATGCACAAAAACGGAATCGCGATATAGGCGAGCGCTTTGACGAACTCCCGCGGATCATCAAGCCTGCCGCCGAACTTCGCCATAACAGCCGCATCGAGCAGAATCACCGTGATTTTCGCGAATTCGCCCGGCTGCAGCTGAATGCCGATTTTTACCCAGCTTTGCGCGCCTTTGCTCTCAACGCCAATGACAGGCAAATGCGGCGACAAAATGAGCACCACGTTCACAATAAGCAAAAGCGTCGTGTAGTTCGCCAAGCGCCGGTAATCGAAGGAATAGAACGCGAGCATTGCGACAACGCCCATTGCCACGCCCATAAGCTGACGCGAGAACGAATAATTGTCGTTCGCTTGAATCGCTGACCACACCACGAGCAGGCCGTAGCCCAAAAGCGCCGCAACCACGAGCACCAAAGGAACGGGCACGGCGTCAATGGCGCGTTTCGGTCGACCAGAGCCGCCCAGCGGCGATGAGCTGACGTATTGCCCCTTCGGCGTACGCACACGGTCAATTTCGTTGAAACCAGCCATTTAGTCCACCCGTCCAGCGCCCGTACCGGCGTATTCGATAATCTCGGTCACTTCTTCAATAACGGCGGGATCGCCCGAAATTGTGCCCTCGCCAAGCTTGATACAGCCATCCATGACGGCCGCGGCAATAGGCGCCGCAGCGTCGGCACCGGCGCCGCCTTCAGTAATAACGCAGGTCACAACATATTTAGGGTTGTCATAAGGCGCATACATCGCAAACCACGCATAGCCGTCGTGGTCGGCCCATTCGCCCGTACCCGTTTTACAAGCGCATTGGTAATCGTATTGCTTGAGCATAGCGGGAAGACCGCCATCCTCTTCGGCCACGCCGCGAAGCGCGTCGCGCATAACATCGAGATGCGCCTTCTCGACATCGGGCATCGTGCCCTTCTTGGGCTCGCGCGAAACCACCGTCTCGCCCGAAGAGTTGCGCACTTCCTTCAACAAATTCGGCACGGGAAGAGTGCCCGTGGCGATGCCGGCGTAGCCCACGGCCATCTGCAGAGGCGTCACGAGCACGTTGCCCTGGCCAATCACCATGTTCGTCATATCGCCCGGCTGCCACTGGCCTTCCTCGGGCGCATTGCGGAAGTATTCCTTCTTCCATTCGGGCGTCGGAATAACGCCCTGTGCCTCGTCGGGAAGCTCAATGCCCGTCTTCGAGCCTAAGCCGAATTCCTTGATGTAGTTCTGCATGGCGTCATCGCCGATTTTGGAGCTCGCGTCATAGAAGTTCTTCGCGATTTCGTAGAACACAACGTCGCACGACACCACAATGCCGTGTCGAAGGTCAATCGCGCCATGGCCCGTAGTAAGCCAGCATTTCTGGGCATACGCCTCGCCGAAGCCCGTCCATGTGCCCGAGCAATTCCACGAAGTCGAAGAAGTAGCGAAGCCGTAATTGAGCGCTGCGAGGCCCGTGAACGCCTTGAACGTCGACGCAGCCGGGTACTGGCCCGCGATGCAGCGGTTCATAAGGGGTGCATACGAGCTGCCCGAATCGTTATAGCGGTCCCAATTCTCCTGCGAGACGCCCCCAACGAAATTCGTGGGGTCGAACGTGGGGAAATTGGCCATGCAAATCACATTGCCGGTGTCGACTTCCATGGCGACGACCGCGCCCGCCGTGCCCGTGCCACCGCCGATAACGCCGTTCGGTGCGATAAGCTCTTTGAGCTTCTGCTCGGCGATCGATTGCACGCGCGCAGAAATCGTGAGATACACGTCGTTACCCTGGCTGGCAGGCGTTTCGCTTTTCACCTCATGCACCACGCCATCGGCATCGGTCACGACCACGCGTTCGCCGTGCGCGCCAGAAAGGTAGCCGTCGTATACCGATTCGACGCCAGATTGGCCGACCTCGTCGCCGCTTTCGTAATCGGTGCCTGCGGGCGGGTTGTTCAAAACGCTATCGGAAACCGTGCCCACGTAGCCAAGCACCTGGCTCGCAAGGGCCTTGTACGGGTATACGCGATGCGTGCGCTCCTGCACATCGACGCCAGGGAATGCATCGGGATGCTCGGCGATGAACGCCACGTCACGGCTTCGAGGCGACGACGACACCTCGCGCTGCGCCTGGGCGCCTCCCGACGTATCTTTGATGCGCTGGCGCACAACGGCATAAGGCAAGCCAAGCAAGGCGGACAGGCGCAAAAGCGTCGTGCGATCGTCGGCCACATCGGCGTCGGCCAGCACGGCGGGACGTGTTTTGTTGTCGACCATCACGATGCCCTGCGTATCGAAAATACGAC
>CAKUEV010000133.1 GCA_934646845.1 uncultured Slackia sp. | reverse complement strand
GGGTAAGTATTTTAGACGCCAGGGATGGCGCGAGTTATTTTGATGATCGAGTGCAACGCGCATCGGTGGAGTTCGCGCATCTGTTCGTGGGGCCGCCGAAACCGGCTGTTGCCCCGTGGGAGACGTTTTACTGCCAGCAGGGTTGTGCCGTCGGGTTCGGCGAGGCGACTCATCAGATGCGCACGGCCTTGCGCGACAACGGTTTGGAGTTGGCGCAGGCGGGTAGACAGTACGAGGACCATATGGGCATCGAACTTCTGCTGGCAAGCGAATTATGCCGCCGAGCAGGTGAAGGCGAGGATTGGGGCGCAGATGCAGGGTGTGTTCCCTCTGCTGCGAGCGAAGGCGCGGATGCGAATACGCAAAACGCCCTGAGCGCGGCGCAGCATGCTGTCGACTTCATGCGCACCCGCCCGCTTTCCTGGATGTCGGCCTTGCGCGAAGCGGTAGAACGTGAATCCCCCAACGGTTTTTACGCACCTCTGTTGCAGCTAACCCAAGCGTTGTTGGAACTGGTTGCGTAAGGAGGGGTATGTCGTCAGCGGTAACATAGCTGATAGTGTTTGAGGTTTGCGCTCTACTGCCCGTTCAAGACGATGCTCGCTAATTCACAGGGACATGCGGGCGGCCATAGGGGTGGCTTGCGCGAGTTGAGAGGACCTGCTATGGAGATATCGCACGAGGCGAGGGAAGCCGTGGTCGCGGCGCGGAACGACGCCGGCTATGCGCACCAGATGGCCGAAGGGCTGGCGAGGTGCTCAAGGGGCTGTCGACGAAGGGGGTTGAGGTCGATTCCGCCGCGTTCATGTTTCTCGGCGTGAACCTGTCCCAGATCCGTTAGCGATTGCCGGGAGCATATACTCCCGGCTTTTTCATTTTTAGAAGCCCAAATCTTCCGCGATAAGGATTACTTTAATGCGGCCAGCGTGTCGGCTATGGCGCGTGATGACGGTGTTGCAGCACATGCAGCCCGGCTCGTGGCACATGCCGCATACTCCCACCGTTTCACAGGGCGTGCCTGTGTGCAGACGGGCGGCATTCGGCGGGCACGCCATGGTGCGTACGCGTTTGAGGCCCTCATCAACGTCTTTGACGATCTTATTCATGCCAACGAGCACAATAACGTGCTTCGGGCCAAACGAGAGGCATGCCACGCGGTTGGAGTTGCCGTCGATGTTCACGAGCTCGCCTTTGAGCGTAAGCGCATTGGCGCTCATGAAGAAGAAATCGGAATCGAAGTGCTGCAGATAGATGGCTCGCTGCTCTTCGGGCGTTGCGGCTTTGGCGCGGTCGAGCATGGTGTAGGCGCCGGCTTCGAGCATTTCCTTCACGCCGGTTTCCTTGAAGGTTTCGGTGCCGCCCCACGCGATGCTGGAGCCTTCGGGCACGAGGGACTTCACGAGCTCGCGGGCATCGGCGGACGTTGCGCAGAAATAGCCCTCCATTCCGGCTCGCTCAAGGTTCTTGATAATCGTTTTCGATGTGGTGGCAAAGGCTTCTTTGCGAGGATCGGCCATGATTCCCCCTTGGTTTCGGTGGCGAATGCATCACATGCATTGTCGCACGTTTTGCTGAAGCAAAATATCTTTCTTTCGTTTTTCCAGGTCATAGGGAAAAGAAGGCGCATTCGCTATGCATCTCCGAAAAAAGTTGAAAATAATGCTTGCACCGAAGGGGGAAAGTGCGTAATATACATTCTCGCGCTGCGGCGCACGAAAGAAATGGGCGTTTGGCTCAGGGGGAGAGCGCTTCCTTCACACGGAAGAGGTCATAAGTTCAAATCTTATAACGCCCACCATTTCATTCCTCGGTAGCTCAACGGCAGAGCACTCGGCTGTTAACCGATAGGTTGTAGGTTCGAATCCTACCCGGGGAGCCATTCAGAATTTTGAGCCGCCTTAGGGCGGCTTTTGATTTCACATATTCCTCGGTAGCTCAACGGCAGAGCACTCGGCTGTTAACCGATAGGTTGTAGGTTCGAATCCTACCCGGGGAGCCATCCAGAACTTCGGGCTCGCACATGCGAGCTCTTTTTTGTATCTTACTCAGTTCTGCAACATTTTCGCCTAGTCTATCGTGTGCAACATATGGCGCATTCGTCGAAGCCTCCCGCAAAGAATCGCTTGGAGCATTTTCGCTGCTATACTTTTGATTCACGACTTCATAACAGTCGTGCTGTGTTCGATTCAAAGAAGGGTGACTGCCGTGGAAGGCAAGCACGCATCTCAAAATAAGCAACAAAAACCGCATCGTTCGGAAGCATTCCCTCAGCTTGATAAGGCAGAAACTGTCGCGCATGCGACGAAGCCTTCTATGCCGTCCGATTTCGATTTGGGCTCAACGGGCGGCAGCGTTAATCCGGTTCAGATGAACGGCCGCGGTCCCCATCGTTTTAGCGCGGCCCCCGATGCGGCTTACCCGGGGGGCAAGGTTCCGGGCGGAACTGCTGGTTCCCAGAAGTTCGCTGAAGGGCGCAGGCGCAACCCTGCTGCAATTGCTGCGCTCGTCGTTGTGGCGCTTCTGCTTGTCGTGTACGTCGCGGGCGCCGTTGTATTCATGGGCCGCTTCTACCCGAACACCACGTTGGGCAATTTCGATTTGTCCATGAAGCCGTTCGACCAAGCTGTCGATGAACTCGAATCGGCCGAGAAATCATACGCGCTCTCGATTTCGGGCGAGGGCTTTTCTGCGAATATCACCGCGAAGCAGGGTGGCATTCAGCTCGATTCCGACAAGGTGATTGCTGCCGCGAAGGGCGGCATGAATCCCGCGCTGTGGTTTGTGAACATGTGGGGTACGCATGACGCTACCGAGAATCTGACCGCTTCGGCCGACTCGACGGCGCTTCGCAACCTGCTCACTGAGGAAATCGAAGAGTTCAACGCGGGTCAAACTGCTTCCGAAGATGCCGCGATCGTCTACGACGCCGAGTCGCACAGCTACATAATCCAGCCCGAGGTCAACGGTTCGCAGCTCGATGCGGAAGAAGTCGTGCAGCAGGCGATCACCGCCATGCTCAGCATGCAAGACACGCTTAAAATCGGCGATGACGTGGTTATCAAGCCCCAGGTGCTCTCGACCGATTCTCGCCTGATTCAGGGAACCGAGGCCGCGAACAAGCTTGTCGCGTGTGACGTGACGCTTGTGGCGCAACTCGCCAATACGACGGAAGACATCACGCAGATCAATGCCGATGTGATTTCCCAATGGGTAACCTTCGACGAAAACTACGCTCCCGTCTTCAACGAGTCCGTTATGAGCGAATGGGCGAACGCCCTTGTTGCCTCGCTGAACACGGTAGGCTCCACGCGAACCTACACGCGTGGCGATGGCAAGCAGGTGAGCGTGAGCGGCGGCGATTATGGTTGGGCCGTCGATACCTCATCGCTCGTGTCGACCATTGAGGACGCCGTTACCAACGGAAGCCAAGGCGAAATCTCTGTGCCGTGCTCGCAAACGGGCAACGGGTTTACGGCGCCAGGCATGGATTGGGGCGCCTATTGCGACGTTGACCTTACCGAGCAACATGCGCGCTATTACGACGCGTCGGGCAACCTGCTTTGGGAGTCGGGCATTGTTTCGGGCAAACCCGGCGGTGGCGATGCGACCCCTACGGGCACCTACTATCTTAAAACCCACCAGAGTCCCTCGATGCTGCGCGGTCCGAAGAAAGAGGATGGCAAGTACGAATGGGAGTCTGAGGTGCAATACTGGATGCCGTTTGTGGGCAATCTGGTAGGCCTTCACGACGCCAGCTGGCAGCCTTCTTCAGTGTTCAGCAATCCCGATGCCTACAAGACGTATGGCAGCCACGGTTGCGTGAACCTGCCCACCGATAAGGCGGCCGAGATTTACGGCATCATCCAAAATGGCGACCCGGTTATCGTGCACTGGTAAGCGCCACCATGTAATGCAATTTTTGCAGGCCGCCTTTCGGGGCGGCTTGCTTGCGCCAAGACACAAGGCGCGATAGAGGAAGAAGCGACGCACATGATTATGCAGGTAGAGCATCTCACGAAAAGCTTCGGCGGCAGAACGCTGTTCTCCGACGCGTGCTTTCGCCTTGAGGCCCACGATCGATTGGCGCTGGTCGGCCCGAATGGCGCGGGTAAAACCACCATGCTGAAGATCATTACCGGGCACGAAGATGCCGACTCGGGCAATGTGGTGTTCGCCAAGGGCGCCGTCGTGGGCTATTTGGAGCAGGAAGCCATCGAGATGGAAGACCGCTCCATTTTCGATGAGGTCATTTCGAGCCAGCAGGAAATCCTCGAGGCCGAACAGCGCCTCCATGAGCTCGAGACAAGCTTGAACGAAAATTCCACTCCCGAGAAGCTTGCCGCGTGCGGCCGTGCGCGCGAGCGCTACGAAGCGCTCGGCGGATATCGCCTTGAATCGCAGGTGCGTAGCGTGTTGTTCGGCTTGGGCTTCAAGGAAGACGACATGGCCCGCCATACCGGCGATTTCTCGGGCGGCTGGCAAATGCGCATCGCGCTCGCCAAGCTGCTTATTCGCAAACCCGACCTGCTTCTGCTCGACGAGCCTACCAATCACCTCGACCTTGAGAGCGTGAAGTGGCTCGAAGGCTTTTTGCGCGGCTACGACGGCGCGGTGGTCGTCGTGAGCCACGACCGCGCCTTTATGGACAACATGGTCGATCGCGTCGCTGAAATCGATGCGGGCCGCCTCGAGCTGTACAAGGGCAATTATTCTGCGTATCTGAAGCAGCGCGATGAGCATATTGAGCGCCTTCGCCAGCAGGCCGAACGCCAGGCTGAAGAAATCGCGCATATGGAAGCCTTCATCGAGAAGTTCCGCTACAAGCCCACGAAGGCCAAGCAGGTGCAAGACCGCGTGAAGAAGCTCGAGAAAATCGAGCGCATCGTGGTGCCTCAGGAAAAGAAGACCGTGCACTTCAACTTCGTGCAGCCGCCGCGCACGGGCGATATGGTGGTGCGCTGCAGCGGCGTGGTCAAGCACTTCGGCGAGAAGCATGTCTACGATGGTCTCGATTTGTCGCTGTATCGCGGCGAGAAGGTCGCGCTCGTCGGCCCGAACGGCGCCGGCAAGTCGACGCTTCTGAAAATGATCGCGGGCGTGCTCGCGCCCGATGCGGGCACCATCGAATACGGCGTGCACGTGTCGAAAACCTATTTCGCCCAGCATCAGCTCGAAGAGCTCTACCCGGGCAACACCGTGTTCGAGGAGCTCGACTACGCTGCCCCTGGTTGGACCATGAGTCAGGTTCGAAGCCTTCTCGGCGCGTTCTTGTTCACCGATGGCGCCGTCGACAAGCGTGTGAGCGTGCTTTCTGGTGGCGAGAAGTGTCGTTTGGCGCTTGCGAAAATGCTCGTGGCGCCCGCTCCGCTTCTGTGCCTCGATGAGCCTACGAACCACCTCGATATCGCGAGCGCCGACATTCTTGAGCAGGCGCTCAATCGTTTCGAGGGCCCCGTGCTGCTCAGTACGCACGACCGCCACCTCATTCGCAACGTCGCGAACCGCATTATCGAGGTC
>CAKUEV010000132.1 GCA_934646845.1 uncultured Slackia sp. | reverse complement strand
GAAATCGACGGCGACGCCATTGTGATGCGCCACGGAAAAAGCGGCGCCCGCCTGCTGTTTCTGCACAATGCCGACGAGAACAAGGCGTTCTCCATCTCGTTCAAAACTCCGCCGGTCGACGACACGGGCGTGTTCCACATTCTGGAGCATTCCGTGCTGTGCGGTTCCGACAAATTCCCGGTGAAAGAGCCGTTCGTCAATCTGCTGAAAACCTCGATGCAGACGTTCCTCAACGCGCTCACGTTCCCCGATAAAACCATGTACCCCGTGGCCAGCACCAACGACCAGGACCTCGAAAACCTGGCCGACGTGTACATGGACGCTGTGCTGCGCCCGGCAATCTACCGCAAGCGCGCGGTGTTCGAGCAGGAGGGCTGGCACTACGAGCTCGACGACGCGAACGCCGAGGCGGGCACGCCCGAGCGCCTGCGCTACAATGGCGTGGTGTTCAACGAGATGAAGGGCGCGCTGTCCGACCCCGAAAGCGTGCTGTATCGCGGCATGAACACTGAGTTGTTCCCCGACACGTGCTACGCCTTCGAGTCGGGCGGCCATCCGCGCGCTATTCCGCAGCTCACCTACGAGGGCTATCTCGACACCCATGCGCGCCACTATCGCCTGGACAATTCCTATATCGTGCTCTACGGCGACATCGACGCCGAGCGCATGCTGCGATTCCTCGACCGCCGCTACCTTTCGGCCGCCGATTGCGCGCCGCGCACGCCCGCTGAGCCCAACCCGATGGGCGAATGCGCGCCCACCGTGTCGCTCGATGCGGTGGTCCCTATGGCGACCGCGCCCGAGAACGCGTGCGTGGGCTTGGGTTACGCGATTGGCGACGCGCGCGATTTCGAGCGCGTGCTTGCGGCCGACGTGCTCATGGACGCCCTGATGGGCGGCAACGAATCGCCCATCAAGCGGGCGGTGCTCGATGCGGGAATCGGCGGCGACGCCACGGCATTCCTCATGGATTCGCAGGCCATGCCCGTGGCGCTGTTCGAGCTGAAAGGCGCCAAGCCGGGCGCGAAGCAGCGCTTTATGGAAATCGTCGAGGGCGAAGCGGCCCGCCTGGTGGCCGACGGAATTCCGCGCGATTTGCTGGAGGCGTCGCTCGCCCAGCTGTCGTTTGAGCTGCGCGAACGCGACCGCGGCATGGCCGACGGCGTAGTGCTCGCGATGAACGCGCTTTCCGGCTGGCTCTATGACGACGCGCTCGCGACCACGTACCTTCGCTACGAAGACGCGCTCGCTCACATGCGCGAGGGGCTTGACGGCCATTATTTCGAAGACGTGCTGGAGTCGCTCATCGTGAAGTCGAACCACAAGGCGCTGCTCGAAGTGAAGCCCGTCGAGGTCGAGGACGACAGCGAGGAAGAGCGCGAACTCGCGGAAAAGCTCGCGGGCCTCGATGAGACGGCCAAGCAGGCGATTCGCGATGACGTGGCCGAGCTGCGCGCCATGCAAGAAGCGCCCGACGCGCTCGAGGCGCTCGCGACTCTGCCGCGCTTGGGCGTCTCCGACATCGGCGCGGCCAAGCCCGACCCGGCCGCCGTGCTCGACGCGGCGTGCCCGCTGCCGTGCTTGCGCCACGAGCTGCCGAGCCGCCACATCAACTACCTGTACCTGTATTTCGACGCCAACAACGTCGCGTTTGACGACGTGCCCTACGTCACGGTGCTGTGCATGCTGCTCAACAAGCTCGACACGGCAAAGCATTCCGCCGCTGAGCTGGATGTATTCATGCGCCAGCACTTGGGTTCGATGCGATTCTTCCCCGATACGTACGTTTCGGCGAGCGACCCTGACAAGGTGTCGCTGCGCGTGACGCTTTCGGCGAGCGCTCTTGCGGAAGAGGCGGCGCAGCTTTCGGCAATTCCGCGCGAGGTGTGGGAGACCACGAAATTCGATGCGAAGCAGAAGATCCTCGACGTGCTCGTGCAGCGCCGCATCGGCATGGAGCAGACGTTTGCGAACGAGGGCCACACGAGCGCGACGAACCGCCTGTCGGCTTCGTATTTCCGCGCGGGCGTGTTGCGCCAGAAGCTTGCGGGCGTCGACTTCTATCTGTTCCTGAAAGACCTCATCGACAACTACGACGAGCGCTTCGATGCGTTGGCGGCGAAGCTTGAAGAGGTGCGCGCGACCGTGTTCGGCGGGCCAGTGCTTGCGAGCTTTACGGGCTCGGCCGAGGAATGCGACGCCTTCTGGGCGACTGCGGGCACCATGGGCCTTGCGGGCGACGAGCGCGCCGCTGCGGGCGAGGTGTTCGGGAGCGATTGCGGCTGCGAGCTGGCGATTCCCGAGCCCGTGCCGCGCAACGAGGCGTTTATCGTACCGTGCGATGTGAGCTATTCGGCCAAGGGCGCGCCCACGCTTGACGTGGTTGAGCATGCGGGGCTGTGGTCGGTTGTCTCCAACGCGCTTTCGTTCGACTACTTGTGGAACGAGGTGCGCGTGAAGGGCGGCGCCTATGGCGTCGGCTTCCGTCGTGGGGAAGAGGGCTTCGCGCGCTTCTATTCGTATCGCGACCCGGGCGTCGATGGTACGCTCGCGCGTTTCGACGCGGCTGCCGATTGGCTGGCCGCGTTCGAGCCCGATGAGGCCGAGATGGAGGGCTACATCGTGGCTACGGTCGCCGCGCACGACGCGCCGGCCAAGCCGCGCGCCATTGCCCGCCGTGAAGACGGAGCCTTCCTGTGCGGCCGCGCGGCCGATTGGCGTGAAAAGCTGCGCGACGAAAAACTCGCAGCGACGCCCGCGGCCATTCGCGCTTGCGCGCCGGTGCTGCGCAAGGTTGCCGATCAGGGCAACGTGTGCGTGTTCGGCAACGAGGACATCATCCGCGCCGCAAAGCAGCCGCTGGAAGTGACGAAGCTGTTCTAAGCCGATTCGGGTCGAAACCTGCTAAATGCTTGTAGCATTTAGCAGGTTTTTCTTTGTGGGAAGCGGCGGTTGCGTGGCTTTGCTCGCAGGATGGCAGGAAACGCCGCCATGGGGCCTCGTTGCATAGGTCCAGCATGGCATTCGGGGCCCCGTCGGCGGCTTTCCTGCCGCTTTTCGCGCTTCGCCGCTCCTTTTCGAGCCTTTCTTGCTGCTTCGAGGCGTTTCGAGAGGCCCCATAGTCGTGTTTTCTGACAGCCAGGGAAGAAAACGCTGCAGCGAGGCCCCCTGGCGGCGTTTTCTGCCGCGGAATTGCTGCTTCCCTCGTTTCGCAACGTTCGGAGCCGTTCTCGCTGCTCTCGCGCTGCCGCCTCCCTCATTGCGGAATTTTGAAAAACCCGCAAAAGTATCTTTTCCCAGATTAGACGGCTACTATTGAAGGTGACATGAAACATGGGGATTTTGGGAGGGGTTGCCATGTTCACTCCGAAGATGCTGAAAAGCCAGCAGTTTTTCCTGTCGGGGAAAACTGCCGCCGACGCATTCGAGGCCGAGCGCAAGCTGTTGCTCATTGACCAAGAGCTCTCGCATTCTGAATCGGGGCTCGCTATCGCGCATGCGATTTCGCGCCTTGAGGCAACGGCGACCGTGCGCATCGACGGCCTCGCGCCCGATGCCTACGAGCTGCTCGTCATCGAATCGCTTTTCGCGGGCAAAAACTTGGACTACTTTGCGCATCCTTTCAGCGAAAGCAATTTCTGCACGAAATCGGCCTCGGTCGAGGCGTTCTACTATCTCGAAACCCTGCGTTGGATTCAAGAAACCGTAACGCTGGGGCACCGCTTCACGCCGGAGTTCATCCTCGAAGTGCATTCTCGATGCCTGTACAACAAGCCCGCCAGCGAAACGGGGCTGCGTTTCCGCTCGTGCGATTTCGACGACGACAAGGCCGACCCTCGGGAATCGTTCGCTCCTCCGGGCGCCGACGAGGTGCTTCCGTATATCGAAGACTTGTGCGAATTCATCAATACGCCGCGCTTTTCGCCGCTTGCCCAAACGGGCTACATGCATTTCCAGTTCGAAAGCATCAAGCCGTTCAAGCGCTCGATGGACCGCACTGGCCGCGCGATGTGCCACGCGCTCCTTCGTGCGAGAAACATCACGAGCGGCTCTATTCCGGCCATCGCGCTGCTGCCAGCGATCGACACGCGCTACCACGCGAAAAGCCTGCTGCCGTATGCGCAGAAGAAGGCTATCGAAAGCGACGAGATGCCGTTCGCGATCAATAATTGGATCGATTTTTGTGCGGAAAGCATCTCTGCCGCATGGCAGGTGAAAGATGACTATCTCGCAATTTTCGGGAAGCTGAATGCGGTGTGGCGCGAAAAGTTGGGGAAGGTGAGCGAAGGCTCCGCGACGCAGCGCATCCTCGAGTTGCTTCCGGGATACCCCCTGCTCACGGTTGAAACCGCGTGCCGACTGACGGGCAAGCAATTCAGCGCGGTCAACGACGCCTTCAGGCGCCTCGCCGACGCGGGCATCGTGCGGCTCGTCGACAACGCTGGGTGCACGAACGCACGGCTTTTCGAGGCGCACGACGTGATCGACGCCCTCTCGAAATTCGAGGCGGCGCTCATATCGGCGCCGCCCATTTCTCGTGATTGCATATAGCGTTTTTGCTGCGGGGCATTCTCGGTCGCGCGGATTCCGCGGAAAGGGCCTGTCGCCTTTAGCCGCAAAGAATTCGCGCGCGGAAGGCTCGCCGCGGGCCTTTTAGCTGCGCAGAATCGTCTGCTCCGCGATGGTAATGATTGCCGGGTAGAAAGCCCTGCGGGCGCCCGAGCGAACGTCGTGTGCGAACTCGCCGATCCAGCTCATTGGGTGTTTCTCGCGGAACGCCTCGGCCGCATTGCGGATGGCTGCGGCCTCTTCCTCGTTTCCTGCGAGGAACGCGTCGGCCTCTTTGTCGGCCATGACGCCGAGAAATTCCAGCTCAATGGCGATATTGTCGGCGAAGTCGACGAAATGGTCGGGCATTTTGAAGCCGTTCAATGCATAGCACGCCGCAACTTGCTGCTCCGAAGGGCCGCGCAGGTGGCCGCGTCCGTTTTCGTCTTTCGTCGTTTTGTAGAACGACTCGTACGGCACGGCGAGCAATGTGCCGGGGCCCACGAAAAGCCGGTTGAAATCGGTTTCGAGCATGAGGCGCGCGTCGTTGGCGCCAGCGCCAGCGGCCTCTTCGCAGAAAGCGCGCAGCTCGCCAAGCGCCGCGACAACCTTTCCGTTGGGGCAGTCGCGCAGCATTTCGCCGAATGCGTCAGCGACCTCACCACGCTGCACCTCTTCGGCGAATTCGAGAGAGGGGCGCAGAAGGCACCGCGAGATAAGCGCTGTGAGAGCCGCTTCTGCGCGAGCTTCTCGGGCTTGTTCTTCCATATTCGACATGGCGGTCCTTTCTGTATGGAATCGAAAAACGGCGGCGCCAGGCCAATCGCAGCCCGCTGCTCAAGAGCGCGCTATCCTTTTGGGCCACACCGCCGTGCGGGGAGCGGAATGGGAGACCGCCCGCTCCCCGCGGTGGGTGATGCTAGTTGACCGAGCGCCAGTAGTAGACGTTGGGGCCCGTGCCTTGGTCAGCGAGCAGCTGCTCGCACTCGTGCTCTGCGA
>CAKUEV010000131.1 GCA_934646845.1 uncultured Slackia sp. | reverse complement strand
ATCAGAATCAACTGCCGCTGGCCGCCGGAGAGCTTCGTGTAAGTGCGCGGCGCCAAGTCTTCGATGCCTAGCAGGCGCATGGCTTCCCAGGCAATTTCGCGGTCGTGCTTGTTGATGCGCGAGAAACGGTCGAGATAGGGGCTGCGGCCCATGAGCACCACGTCGCCCACCGTGAACGGGAACGGCGGCGTGTGCGCTTGCGGTAGGTAGGCGAAAATTCGCGCGCGTTCCTGATCGTTCATCGAAACGACCGTGCGGCCTTGCATGCGAATGTCGCCTGCGAAGGGCCTCTCGAGGCACAGGATGTTCTTTAGCAGCGTGGTTTTTCCGCAGCCGTTCGCCCCAATGATGCAGGCGAATTCGCCTTCGTCCATCGCAAGCGAAACGCCATGAACGATTTCCTTATGCCCGTAGCCGCAATGCAGGTCGTGGACGGACAGCAAATGCTCAGCCATCCCCTTACCACCCCTTGATGTTGTGACGGAAAATGAAAATGAAGAACGGCACGCCGATGATGGCGGTCAGAATGCCGATGGGAATCTCGGTTGACGCCATAAGGCGGCAGAGGTCGTCGACGATGAGCAAATATCCCGCGCCGATGAACATGGACGTAGGCAGCAATACCTTGTAGTTTGGGCCTACGATGGAGCGCGCGAGGTGCGGAATAACCAGGCCGACCCACCCCACGATTCCTGCGACGGCGACCGAGCAGGCGACGATGAGCGTGGAGGCGAAAATGACGAGCAGGCGCACGCGTCCGGTATTCACGCCCAGGCTGCGCGCCTCTTCTTCGCCGAACGAGAGCACGTTGAGTTTCCAGCGCTCGAGCATAAGCAGCACAAATCCCGCCAGCATGGGCGCTACGATAACCGCGAGGTCGGTTTGGTTGATGCGCGAGAAGCTTCCCATGAGCCAAAACGTGATGGCGGGCAGCTTGTCATTGGCATCGGCCATGAATTTTACGAGCGAGGTGAACGACTGGAACAAGGTGGTGACGAGCATGCCGCCCAGCACCAGGCCCAAAAGCGCGTCGTATTTGTTCACCATTTTGTTCATCCACACGGCGCCGCCCACGGCGACCATGGCCCCGATGAAGGCGAACAGCTGCACCATGGAATTTGACATATCGAACAGCAGCGCCAGGCATGCGCCGAAACTCGCGCCTGCGGATGCGCCCAAAATATCGGGCGAAACGAGCGGATTTTTGAACATGCCCTGGTAGCTCGCGCCTGCAACGGCCAGCGCCGCGCCCACAAGCATGACAACGAGAATGCGCGGCAGGCGAATATTCATGAGCGCCGTTGCCATTTGTTGGTTCACCTCGACATGCGGGATGGCCACGCCAAAATGTGCGACGAAATCGGCGAAGGCGTTGTTTGCCAGGCCGCCAAGCGTCGAGACGAGCTCGACGGGTGAAATGGGATAGCGCCCCAGCGCGAAGGAAACAAGCACGATGCCTAGAAGCGCAATGCCGATGGCGACTTTGATCCAGGGCTCAACCTTGCGGTCGAGCGTCTCGGCGCTTGTCGCGGGCTTCTCGCATGCGCCCGATGCGCAGCGCTGTTCGCTGCATGCGGCGTCTTCCGCCCGTGAGCGGGGTGGCCTCTTCCAAAACCTCTTCTCCCCCATTTTTCCCCTTGCGCTTCGATTCCGCAATGATATCATTCGAGTATTCTTGCACGAGATTATTAAGAGCGGGGAATATTATACTTCAATAAGTCTTATGCGCAAATGACGAAACGGGACGAAATGGTGGCAATGGAGTCTCGCTCGGCGTTAATGAAACGCGCGCAAAGACGAAAAGGGAGGAAGGAAACCAGATGCTCACCAAGAAGCGCAGCCTGGCCATCGTTATGATGACAGCGTGTCTGGCGATGGCGTTGACGCTGCTCGCTGGATGCTCAGGTACGGACAAGGCGGCTACCGAGTCGTCTAACAACGACGCTGCACAAACGGAAACCGTCGATCTGATGGCCGACCGCACCATTACCGACGACGCTGGCCGCGAGGTCACGATTCCCGGTATTGGCGCGCTGCAGAAGATTTATTACACCGGCGCCCCCGGTCAGATTTTCTGCTTCACCCTGGCTCCTGAGCTCGCGGCCGGCACGACCATGGAATTCTCTGACGCGGAACTGGCGTATTTGCCCGAAGGAACTGGCGATCTGCCGTATTTGGGCACCCTCTCCGGCGGCAAGGAGCTCAACCCTGAAGCCATTATGGCCGAAGGCGTGCAGGTGATTTTCTCGGTCACCACCGGCAAGCCCGGCGATTCCGACGTGAGTTCCGCCGATGACCTGCAGAATCAGACGGGCATTCCCGTTGTTGTTCTGGACGGCACGCTCGATGCGACGCCCACCACGTATCGCACGCTTGGCGCGCTGCTGGGCAAGGAAGACCAGGCAGAGAAGCTCGCGTCCTATTGCGAAACCGCGCTTGACAATGTTGACAAGGCCGTCGCGACCGTTCCTGAGGACCAGCGCGTTCGCCTGTACTACGCTGAGGGCTCCGAGGGCCTGCAGACCGAGCCCAAGGGCTCCACGCATTCCTTGGCATTCGATCGTGCTGGCGCCGACAATGTCGCCCAGGATGTTGAAGCCCAGAAGGGCAAGGGCATGAGTCCCGTTTCCCTCGAGCAGGTTCTTACATGGAACCCGCAGGTCATTATTGCGTGGGACGATGTTGCGCGCGGCGGCGCCGATGAGCTTATTCGCACCGACGCCAATTGGTCGACCATCGATGCCGTGAAAGACGGCAAGGTGTACACGATGCCCAACGTGCCGTTCTCTTGGTGCGATCGCCCGCCTTCGGTCAACCGCATTCTCGGCATTCAGTGGATCGCGAACACGCTGTATCCCGACGCCTACGACGTCGACATGGTTGAAGTCACCAAGGAGTTCTACAGCTTGTTCTACCATGCCAACGTGACCGACGAGCAGGCTCGCGAGATTCTCGGCAACAGCTACAACGGCTAACTCGAGTGCGGCGGCTGCGGAAGAGGCTCGCCGTGAAACAAAACATCGCATGGATCGTTCGCTGCGGAGCTCTTGTAAAAGGGACTAATGCGTTTAAGAGAGCCGCGGGCGGCATTGTTTGGGTTGAGATCCAGCAAGGCCTAAAAGGCTTTGCTGGAAGAATTTGTCAAGATGCGACGCCCTTGCTCTTTAAGGTAAGAAGGAAGAACCCCGATTCGTCGGGGTTCTTCCTGTTGGAGGGGAATTATTGTTTTCCGCACGCGTTGGGAGCTTCGTATGCGGATAGGCTGTTACGCCAAATCGGTCGTGATGGTATTTGCCATGATGTAGCCATAAATCATGGCCGCGTCGAAGCCGTAGCCATAGCCTCGGCCGTCTTTTTCTTCGATGGAGCCGCATACGTCGCCCGCGGCGTACAGATTGGCGATGGGCTCGCGGTCTTCGGTCAGAACATGGCAACTCGGATCGATTGCGAGACCGCCAGTCGTGAGATAGAACGTGGGGATGCAGGGGCATACCCAGATTCCGCCATGAGTGTTGATCAGCGGAAGGTCCTTGCGACCGAATTCATCCTCTTCGCCTGCTTCCGCATGCGCGTTGTGCGTGTCGAGCGTTTGCTGCAGGTTGGTGATGCCGTATTCGTCGATAGCATCCTGCACGGAATCGAAGTGGATCATATCTCCGCGACTGAACAGGGCCTTGTACTCAGTCGTCGACCACTCGTCGTTCTTCATAGTGGTAACAGCGCCGCTTTCGTCGGTAATGATGAAGAACTTGCCACCATTGCTGGAATCGCGCACTGCCTTGCTGAGCTCAGCGTGGTTGTTTCCATTCACGTTGCCGAACTGGTCGCCGCTGGCATTGACCATAATGCCCGGCGTGGTGCGGTAAGCGAATGCGATTTCGAATCGGCTGCCAGCCTGGGGCGTCGTTGACAGGAATGCTCCAAGGTCGCGACCCATGCATTCGATGGCGGCGTTTTCACCCTGGGCGAGCACGATACCGTCGCCCGTGGAGCCAGGGGCGCAGTTGTAGGAGAATTCGCCGTATTCGGGGTAATGCTCCTTAATCATGTCCTGGTTTGCCGCGAAGCCACCAGAGGTGAGGCATACTGCGCGAGCATTGACGCTCCAACTGCCGCCGTCTTTGCATTCTGCGGTCAGGCCAGCGATCTTGCCATCGCTATCTTTGATGAATTCGGTTACTTTGGCGCCATAGACGATTTGGCCGCCCAACGCGTTGATGCGATCGACGAGAAACTGCATAGCGTAGCCACAGCCGCCCATGTAGCAGCCTGGCGCCAGATATGGAGTAGTGCCGTAGTAGGGATTGACTCCCATGGTGAAGAAACCGATGCCCATGTCGTGCATCCAGTCGACCATTTTTCCAGAGTTCTCATACATTGCGGTTTCGTACGGGATTTCGCCATCGAAGCGGTTGAGCTCGGGATTGACGCGTTTCTTGACTGCTTCGAGCCTGGCATCCAGGCTCATGCCGATGCTGTCGTCGAAGCGACCAAGGCTATAGTTCTTCTGCAGTTCGGAACCTGCGGAAAGAACGCCCGAATACGTCATGCACATAGAGCCGCCCGGAATATCGTTCTTTTCGAGCAGCATGACTTTGTAGCCGTTTTCAAGCAGGCGTGTTGCAGCCACAAGACCGGAAGTGCCTGCGCCCATAAATACAACATCGACGTCAGCCGTTTGCGGCGTGCCGTTTTTTGCGGGCTCGGGGGTGCCCAGCGAGAAGTCTGCGGGGTTGCCGCCAGCATTGGTGATTGCGTCAGAAATTGCGCTCCGTACAGCCATGCTGGTCATAGTAGCGCCAGAAACTGTATCGGCGTCGAGATTGCCGGATTCGAGAATACGCTGTGCCATCATGGGACCAGCAACGCTTCCTATTCCAATAGTGTCGTCGTTGCGAATGATTTTTGCGTCAGCGAGTTTAGAATCTGCGATGGTTACCGCTGCATACAGATAATCTTTATGGCCCATTGCTTTGCCGACCCATTTGCCATCGGTGAAGTTTTCGGGAGGCTTTACCGCGCTCTTTTCGGTAGATTCATCTGCTTTGGTTTCGTTCCCGGATTGCGAGCATCCCGCCATCGCGCCGCTCAACGCCGCAACGGATCCAATTGCGATCGTTCCCTTAAGAAAGTCCCTTCGATTGAGTTCCATGTTAACTCCCTCCTCATTTCTTTCGCCGCCTAGAGGCGGCTTGGCGTTACTATAGGTGTCATGGAATTGCCCGGTCATGACCGACTATCGATTGAATAACGCCGTAACCGACGATAACCGACCATCGGTTAGATGATGCAATATGGGGTTTTCGCTGATGAATACGATGGAAGCAAAGCATGGGCCTTTTTTGACCTGCATGCTTGCTGTCGCCATGACAATTGGATTTGCTTCGTATAAAGCAGCCATTGCGTGCTCGTACCGAACAGCAATGGGTTCGGTGACGGAAACGTGTGGGTATGTGTCCGATGTTGGATTTATGATTGTCGTGAATGCCGCATCCTTCATTACGGGCCTGGCTATTTATTTCCTTTACAAGAAAGGCGTTATCGTTGAGGGGGCCGTTGCTCAGAGTCCCGCGATCATCGCACTCTCCATAGG
>CAKUEV010000130.1 GCA_934646845.1 uncultured Slackia sp. | reverse complement strand
ATCTTGTCGAGCGCCTCGTAGCCCGTGAGCTTGCGGTATGCGCCCGTGCGATGGCGCGCGTGATTGATACGGTTCGCGAGCGCCGGCGCAAGCGTGTCGGTGATAAGCGAGCTTTTGCCCGAGCCGGAAACGCCCGTGACCACGGTAAGCGTGCCGAGCTCAACGGAAATGGACACATTCTTCAGGTTGTTCTCGCAAGCGCCAGTGAGTTTGATGGCACCGCGTTTGGGCTTGCGGCGAACCTCAGGCACCTCGATGCGGCGGCGGCCCGACAGGTAATCGGCCGTAAAGCTTCCCTGGGCGCTCGCCACTTCATCGGGCGTGCCCGCGGCAACCACATGGCCGCCCTTCTCGCCCGCACCAGGACCCATATCAATGACGTAGTCGGCATGGCGAATGGTGTCTTCATCATGCTCGACAACGATAACCGTGTTGCCCAAATCGCGCAGGCGTTCAAGCGTGGCGATAAGACGTTCGTTGTCGCGCTGATGCAAGCCGATGGACGGTTCGTCCAGAATGTACAACACGCCCATGAGACCAGCGCCAATCTGCGTAGCCAGGCGAATGCGCTGGGCCTCGCCGCCCGAAAGCGACGCCGTGCCACGTTCGAGCGTCAAATAGTCGAGGCCCACATCGACCAAGAATTGCAGGCGCGCGCGCACCTCTTTTACGATAGCCGCGGCAATGAACGCCTGGCGCTCGTCGAGTTGCAGATTGCTGAAGAACTCCAGCGCATCGGCGGCCGACATATCGCACACTTCGTGGATATTCTTGCCGCCAACAGTCACGGCGAGAATCTCGGGCTTCAAACGTTTTCCGCCACACGTTGCGCACGGAATGGTGGCGAAATATTTCTCGTATTTTTCGCGCTGGGAATCGCTCGTCGAGTCTTTATAACGGCCCATAACCGCTTCGCAGGCGCCTTCCCAATCGATGCTCCAGCCCGTTTCGCGGCCGTCGACGGTCACGTAGTCGACGAAAACCTTTTCGTTCTTAAGGCCGTACAGCAGCACATCGCGCGTTTTCTTCTTCAAATCTTCCCACGGAGTAGCGGGGTCTTCGCCCATATGCTTGCACACCGCGCGAAGCACCTGGGGGTAATAATTGCCCGTTGCAAACGGCGCAATGCAGCCCTCGTTCAGCGACAGCGACGGGTCGGGAATGAGCAGGCTCGGGTCGACCTCCTCGCGGCTGCCGAGGCCCGCGCAATCGGGGCAGGCGCCGTAGGGCGCATTGAAGCTGAAGTCGCGCGGCTGCAGCTCGTCCATCGAATGGCCGTGTTCGGGACACGCGAGGGCAAGCGAATAGAAGTGGTCGCCCGGCATAACCGTCGTGAAGCCCGGAGTCGATTTCTGCCCATCGGCTTCTTGGGCTTCCTCATCGACCAAATGGCACACCACGCGGCCATCGGAAAGCTTCGTCGCCGTTTCAACCGATTCGGCAATGCGGCTCGTCGCAGACGCCTTCAACACCACGCGGTCGACCACGACATCGATCGTGTGCTTGAACTTTTTATCGAGTTTGACAGGCTCGCCTTCCAAACGCTGCACCACGCCGTCGATGCGCACGCGCGAGAAGCCTTCTTTTTGCAGGTCGGAAAGGATTTTCGTGTGCTCGCCCTTGCGTCCGACCACGACGGGCGCCAAAATGAGCGCCTTTTTGCCCTCGCCGAGCGAAAGAATCTCGTCGGTCACGTGGTCGGTGGTGCGCGCCTTGATTTCGCGCCCGCATTCAGGACAGTGCGGCGTGCCCACGCGCGCGAACAGAAGGCGCAGGTAGTCGTAGATTTCCGTCGTGGTGCCCACCGTTGAGCGCGGGTTTTTCGACGTGGTTTTCTGGTCGATTGCCACCGCGGGCGAGAGGCCGTCGATCGAATCGAGGTCGGGCTTGTTCATTTGCCCCAAGAATTGGCGGGCGTAAGCAGAAAGGCTTTCCACATAACGGCGTTGACCCTCGGCGTAGATGGTGTCGAACGCGAGCGACGACTTGCCCGAACCCGACAGGCCCGTAATAACCACGAGCTTATCGCGAGGGATGGTGACGTCGACGTTTTTCAGGTTATGCTCACGCGCGCCCTTGATGACGATGGAATCGCTGGCCACGATCTCGACCTTTCTGCCAAGTATTTGCAACCGCGCTATAATAGCAGAAATAGAACATTCATTCGTTCTTCTTCATACAGCGCCCCACGATTTCGCCATGGATCATGCCGCAAGAATGGCGCGTCGACGGCCGCCTTTTTTCCTCGAGGCGCCCTACATGCCCGGCTTCACCAAGCCGCTTTCATAGGCGGCAACCACGAGCTGGGCTCGATCGTGAGCGTCGAGCTTCACCATGATGCGGCCCACATGTGTGCGAACCGTTGCGGGAGAAATCACCAGTTCAGCAGCGATTTCATCATTGGACATACCCTTGCCGACCATGGTGAGAATCTCACGCTCTCGGTCGGTAAGATCAGAGATGCGCGTGCCATCGAAGCGCGCCTTGCTGCGCGACGCGGCGTACGTCTCGACCAAGCGGCGCGTAATCGAGGGCTGAATGAGCGCATTGCCCTCGTGCACAACGCGAATGGCCTGCGCCAAATCGTCGGGATCGACGTCTTTCAGCAAGAAGCCGCTCGCACCCGCCGCAAGCGCATCGTAGACGTATTCATCGATATCGAACGTCGTAAGAATAAGCACCGCAACATCGGCCGTATCGGGATCGCCCGCAAGCTCTCGGCAGGCTTCGATGCCATCTTTGCGCGGCATGCGAATATCCATGAGCAGCACGTCGGGGCGCATGCGACGCGCCAATGCGACGGCATCGGCGCCATCGACCGCCTCACCCACCACTTCAATGCCGGGAAACGACGAAAGAATGAGCCTGAAGCCCTTGCGAACCAGGTCTTGGTCATCGGCAATGGCGACCCGAATGGGCGCGGCGCCGCAAGTCTCATCGATGCTCGTCATCGTGTACCACCTCCAAGGGTACGTCGGCGCGAATCGTGCATCCGCGGCCGGGCTCGCTTTCTATGGTGAATGCGCCGTTGAGCGCTTCGATTCTCTCGCCCATGCCATCGAGGCCATGGCCTTCGGCATGCTCACGCACCCCGCTGCCCATGCCGACGCCGTCGTCGGAAAATACGAGCGTCGCCTTCGAGGGAGAAGATGCCAGTTCAATGCGAATACGAGAAGCGTGGGCGTGGCGCACGGCATTGGTGGCCGATTCGCGCGCGAGCGAGAACAGCGCCATATCGACGAATGCGGGCACCCGCGCCTTGTCGTAATCGCTTTCGTCGAAATCGACCTCGATGCCAGCGCGTTGCAAGAACGACACGACATCGGCCATGCGTTCGGTGCCTTCGACGGGCGCATGCTCAGCAGCTTCGTCGCCACGCAGCACTCCGATAAGCGAGCGAATCTCCTCGAGCGACGATTTCGAAACCGAGCGAATGTCGGCAATGGCTTCTTTCGCTGCAGCGGGATTCAAGTCGATGAGACGCTCCGCCGCAGCCGCCTGAATGGTGACCGCAGAGAGGGAATGCGCCGTAATATCGTGCACCTCACGCGCGATGCGCACACGCTCGTCGGCAACGCGGCGCGCAGCGAGCTCTTCGCGCGTGCGCTCGGCTTCAGCCAAACGGCGGCGCGTCTCTTCCATGTACGCATGGTACATGCGCACGCCGAAACCGCCCAAGGCCGCGACCACCACAAACGCAACGTTTTCGATGCGCATCACAAGCGCCATGGCGACGCTCGAAGCACCCATGGGAACCACCGCCGCGCACACGCCCACCACAGCCGCAGCCGCAAGGGCTTCGCCGCGGGCGCGCTCGCTTGCCACGGTATAGACAGCCACGATGGGGCCGACGGGCGAAAGCGAAACCGTTCCGCCCATGGAATTCGATAGGAAGACATAGCATGCAAGGGTGAGCGCGAGCACGAACCACGGCGCCTCGCGACGAAGAATCAACGGCGCAGTCGTAAGGGCAACCGCCAAATACGCATAGATATTAGGGACGTAATTGACCCAGCTCGACCCATAGGGACCGGCATCAACATGCACGACGGAAGAAGCGGTGATCACCATTTGGGCGCAGCCAAACGCGAATGCGACAAGGGCGACGGCAACGTCGATTCCCCAATCGGCCGCGCTGCGATTCTGGGGCGCGGCGCCTTTTTCCGACACCCCGCCGAAAATACCGCCTGACGCGATGTTGTGCTTCACGAAACCGGCGAAGTCTTCCTCGCTGGAAGCATCGAGCTGCGAATGGGAAGGGGGTTGCGCACGATGGTCGGCGCCAGCTTCGGTACCAGCTTCGACACCATTTTTGGCACGTTCACCGCCCCGACCCTCAGCGCGGCACTCGACCTGACCTTCGGCGCGGCGCGTAGCTTGATTGCTATCCCAATTGTGCGCATAGTCGGCGGCTTGATTACCGACTCGGCGTTCATGCGACAAGGACTCTTCAGCGCACGAAGAATATGAACGCTCGTTCATTTCGAGCCCACAATCGGCAGCGTCAAAGTTGGCAGTATGTTCCTTTATATTTTGCATGGAGCCATCGTAGAACATGGACAGCGTTTCATCCATACCGCCAGCAGCGTAAACCCGACAATTGCTCAAAAAGGGGCTCGAATGTGACAGCATGGGTTTGCCACAGGGGTGCCTGCAGGTGCCTGAATAGGTCCCGAGGGTGTTCGCATAGGTCCCGAGGGTACCCGATAGGTCCCGCGGGCGCCGACACGCCTCCCCTATCCGCGAGGAAGGGTGCGGCGATGCTCCTCTTTCAAATGCGAGATAGACACATGCGTATAGATTTGCGTGGTCGACAAGCTCGAATGGCCGAGCATCTCTTGCACGCTGCGCAGATCGGCGCCGCCTTCGACCAGGTCGGTCGCAAACGTGTGACGCATATCGTGCGGCGAAAGCGTTTGGTCAAGGCCCGCGACAAGCAGACTCTGCTTGAACATTTTGCGAAGCGCATCGGGCGACATCTGATTGCCGCGCGTGCTCACGAAGAAATACGGACTCTCTTTGCCAGCGAGCAGCGCCGGGCGCGCGTTGAAAAGATAGTCGCGCATGGAAGCGATAGCCAGCTCATGCAGCGGCACGATGCGCTCTTTCGAGCCTTTGCCGAACACGCGCACCTGCGCGGTGTCGAAATCGACATTGTCGACCAGCAAGCCCGACGTTTCCGAAATACGCGCGCCGCATGCGTACAAGAACTCGAGAATCGCGCGGTTGCGCATATCGGCAGGCTTATCGCTGCCGCGCCACACCGAAAGCAAACGCGCCATGTCGGCGGGCGGAATAGTTCGCGGAAGGCTGCGAGCGAGCTTGGGGCCGCTCACCACATCGGTGGGATTCGACTCGACCAACCCCTCGGCCGCAAGCCATCGGAAAAACGAGCGAATGGAAGACAGACGACGGTTCACCGTGCGACGGGAATACTGGGCATAGTCCAAATCGCCCAAATAGCTTCGCATATCGCGTCGCGTCGCGCACAGCGGGTTCACCGAGGAGCGTGCCGCCCATCGGCCGAAGTCGAGCAAATCGAGTCGATAATTGCGCACGGTATGCTGCGACGAATTGCGCTCCACAACGAGCATGTCGCAATAGCTTGCGAGATAATCCAAGTAGAGCTCGTCAATCGCGGGAAGC
>CAKUEV010000129.1 GCA_934646845.1 uncultured Slackia sp. | reverse complement strand
GTTCACACGCAGCATACGCACTCGCTTTCAAACGCCAATAAACACGGCATTCCATGGTACAGCACAAAAGAAAAGAGCCCGCGATTTCTCGCGAGCTCTTCAAAGAAACAGGGGTTTCAGGCGAACCACCAAGGCTTAGTGAGCCAGGTCGTCCTTGCCGGAAATGTTGTGCTTCTCGATGTCGTAGGTCAGGCCACCATGCTCTTGACCGAAGAACATGAGCTTGGAAGGAGCCAGACCCTCGATGTTGGCCAGGTACGCATGGAGCAGCGTAAAGGCGATGAACACGAACATCATGAAGTAGTGGATGATGCGCACGCTCATAGCGCCGCCGAGACCAGCGATAGCGGCCTCGAACAGCGGCATGTTCGCGCAGGGCGGCCACAGGCACAGGCCGGTGAAGAACATGAAGATGATCAACACGGGGATGCACAGGTAGCTGATCTTCTGCGGAACGCCGAGCTTAGCAGACAGCGGGTGGTCCTTCTTGAGGAACAAGTAGTACTTGATCCACTGCGGGCCCTGGTGACGGTTGTCAGCCTGGGGCAGCCACGTTTTGTAGTCGGGAACCACTTCGCGGGTGCCAGCGGTCGGGGCGCTCTTCACAATGAATGCCAGCACGACGCGCAGCAAGCAGTTGATGAAGAGCACGAAGCCGAAGGCGATGTGCAGACCACGGGCGATGCCCATGAACTCAGGCCAGTACGGGAAGTGAATCGCGAAACCAGTGATGATAAGAACCACCATGGAAACGAGGTTCACCCAGTGAGTGAAGCGGAACGGAGCCGGATGGGCCTCACGGTAGTGTGCGAGATGTGCCATCTTACTTCACCCCCCACGGGCTGGTTACGGTCTCAAACTTCTTGCCGGTCTTCGGCTCGACGATGTGCACAGCGCAAGCGGTGCAGGGGTCGAAGCTGTGAACGGTACGCAGCGCGTTGATCGGCTTCTCCACGTCGGCGACAGGAACGCCGATGAGCGCCTGCTCCAACGGGCCGTAGTTGCCCTGCGGGTCGTGCGGAGCGAGGTTCCACGTGGACGGAATGATGATCTGGTAATCGGTGATCTTGCCGCCCTTGACCTTCTCGGAGTGGTAGAGAGCGCCACGCGGGGCCTCCCAGAACGCGGTGCCTTCGCCATCGGACTTCTCGGGAGCACGGAAGTACTCGGAGTCGCCGCTCTTGATAGCTTCGCACAGCTCGTTGACCCATTCCTTCATCAGCGTAGCGATGTAGAGGGTCTCAACCTGGCGGGCAGCAGTACGGCCGAGCGTGTTCTGCAGAACAGAAAGATCGCCAGCCTGAGCGCCCAGAGCAACGAGCATCTCGTCGACATGCTGCTTGACGAACGGAACGCCGCGCTTGTAAGCGACAAGCACGCGAGCGAACGAGCCGGTCTCGAGAGACTTGCCGTCGTACAGCGGGCACTTGTCCCAAGTGTAGCGGTCGTTGACGTCGTACTCGGTGAATGCGGGCTTGGTGTCCTGTTCGAACGGCGGCAGATCAGCGTCGCCCTCGTACCAGGAGTGGCCAACGTACTCAGTAATCTTCGACTCGTCGGGGTCGGAGATGTTGAAGTTCTCATCGAGAACGCCAGCAGGCAGGTAGCGATTGCGCATGCGGTCGGCGTAGGAAGTGCCCTCGTCGAATGCATTCTCGAACACGCCCCAAGCGGCATAGCGGCCAATGCCCTTGCCGAACGTGGTGGCCTCGGGATAGTACTTCGCGATAGCCAGCGTGTCGGGAATCATGGTGTTGGCGACCCACTCGTACACCTCGTCGACAAGGCCCTTCAGGTCGTCGAGCTTCTCAGCGGTGGGAACAAATGCCGTGCCGCCAGGAACGATGGTCATAATGTGGGGCATCTTGCCGCCGAGCAGTGCTGCGATCTCGGAAGCCTTCGACTGCATCTGCAGGGCTTCCAGGTAGTGCGCGGTGAGGATGAGGTCGGCCTCGGGAGTCATGTTGTACTCGCCGGTGTCGAACCAGTTGCCGCTGAAGATGGAGAGCTGGCCATTGTCGGCGAACTTCTTCAGGCGATCCTGCAGGCCAACGAAGTCGGCAGACGGGGTGCCCAGCTCGGTCGCCAGGTCGTAGGCGTCAGCCGCGTCGGCGGAAAGCGCGTTCAGCGGGTTCACGTAGTCGAGGCCAGCCAGGTTGTACAGCCAAAGGATATGGCTGTGCAAGAACTGCGCGCCCTCGACGAGGTTGCGGATGATGCGGGCGTTGTTGGGAATGGTGATACCCAGAGCCTGCTCAGCTGCGATAGAAGCGGAATGCATGTGCGAAACGGGGCACACGCCGCAGATGCGCTGCACGATGTAGGCGGCATCTTCGGGGGTGCGGTCGCGCACGACGAGCTCCATGCCACGGAAGCAGCCGCCGGAAATCCAAGCGTCGGTAACGACGCCGTCGGTAACCTCCATCTCAGCGCGAAGGTGACCCTCGATACGGGTAATGGGGTCGATAACGGAACGCGTCATTTACTCGTCGCCTCCTTTCTTGGCGTCAGATTTCGGGGCGTCGTCATACACGCCGATGGACTTCTCGGGATGCTTAGCGTCCCAAGCGCGCTTCTTCTCGAACTCGGCGCCGTTCGGCACGCGGCCGGCGGCCTTCATGCCGAAGCCATGGATGACCAGGGCGACAGCTTCGATGCCGAGAACGGCAGCGGCAATGGTGCCAGGCTGGAACTTGAAGTCGCCGATGTTCAGATCGCGATGACGCTTGAAGAACGGAGTGTTGACCTCGACCCAGTTCTGGCCCGGGTTGTTCGGGTTAGCTTCGCAGCAGCCGATGCAGGGAGCGCCGGCTTCAACGCACCAAGAACGACGGTGGTTGTAGCGAACAACGCCGCAGTTGGCCTTGGTTTGCGGGCCACGGCAGCCCAGCGGGTACAGGCAGTAGCCCTTAGCCTCTTCGGGAGAACCGAACTGGTAAACGAATTCGCCGTTCTCGAAGTGGCCACGACGCTGGCAATTGTCGTGAATGGTCTGGCCGAAAATCTGCGTGGGCTTGTTCTCGGCGTTGAGCTCGGGCAGCTCGCCCAGCAGCAGATACTGGATGAGCACCGCGCAGAGCCACTCGGGGTTCGGCGGGCAGCCCGGGATGTTGATGATAGGCACGTTGATGCCCTGCTCCTTGAGGAACGCCTGCACGCCCGTCGCGTTAGACGCGTTGGGAGCGGCAGCCATCCAGCCGCCATTGACGGCGCAAGAGCCGAGCGCGACAACCGCGGTTGCCTTTTCGGCAGCCTCGATCAGGTGCTCATTGCCGGTTTTGCCAGCAACGCGAAGCGCATTGCCGTTCCAACCGTTGAGCACGGCGCCTTCATACACCAAAATGTAGTTGCCGGCTTCGATGGTCTGCTCCTTGGCCTTTTCCATCGAATGGCCCGCAGCAGCGGACAGGGTCTCGCTGTAGTTGAGCGAAATGAGCTCGAGCACGACGGCAGCAGCGTCGGGAGCGTCGATCTGAGCGAACGCCTCGGTGCAACCCGTGCAAGAAGCACCCTCGATCCAGATGACCGGGTACAGGTCGCCCCGGCTTGCGCCGATGACCGACTCTTCCAGAGCCTGGGCCACGCGCGGAGCGGCGACTTCACCCAAGCCAGCCATAACCGCGAGCGTGCCACACAGTTTCATGAAGCTACGACGCGAAACACCGCGCGCTTCGAGCATTCCCTGAAACTCTGAGGCAGTGGACTGTTTGTCCATTCGTACACCTCCTATTAGATGCATGGTGGAATCACTGACGGCTATGCATTATGGCGCAAATGATGCATGCAAGGTGGCAAAACCCGCCAACGGTAGCCTGTTGTGAAGACAATGCGGGAAATGGCACAACTATGTTACGCTGTTGCCGAATCGTAACATGAATATTGACCTTGGGTATCTTTTTTTCGCCCAAATGGGGCGTTTCTGTCCGTCGTGTTCCCTTATAGGGCATCGCTGAACTGGGAATAACCTTTTTAAAGTGAGGGTATGCTTCTAGTTATTTGGACATTTTTCAATATTTGTGGCTTACGGAATTGAAACAGGCTCAAAAAGTGACTAACAGGATATCCCCTAAAGCGGGGTACTTACGAATTGAGTACGACGGCCGCGCGAATCTGTCCTATTCACCGTAATGCATAAGCTTGAAACCGCTACGCAAGCCACCCGTCGCCTTCGCGATGGAAGAAGCCTTCGCGCGCAAGATCGGCCATGATGGATTCGAATTCATCGCCCTCTACCCCATCGCGGCCCGATTTACGCTCCTCGACATTCAATCGACGCAGCAATTCAGCCGACGAAAGCCCCGGCGCGGCCATGACTTCGCGCACGAGCCATGCGCGCTTTTGGCGACGCGAACCTTCAAATTTGCTTTGCCGCGTATAGGCTGCAGCCCTGCGAGTCGGGTTTTTGTGGTCTTTCTTCAAGCGGGCGCCCACATCGAGCAACGCGTAATACCAGCTTCGCACATCTTCGGCGGGGCATGCGCGCTCCACAAGCGGGCGCAGCTCCTTGTCGGTCACGCGTTCGGCATCGCGAAAGAAGCAGTGAATGAACACCGCGCGCACGTTCGTCTCGAGATACAGGCAGGGAACATCGCGCGAGAACGCCGTGATACCCGCCGCGGTGGCATCACCAATGCCGGGAAGCTTCACGAGCTCATTTACACCTTCGGGCATGCGCCCAGCGTATTCCGCGGAACATATATCGGCAGCGCGCTTCAACGCGAGCGCACGGCGGTTGTAGCCCAAGCCCTGCCACTCCTCAACCACATCGGCCGAGCTCGCCGACGCGAGCGCGTCAACCGTGGGAAAATGGCGCAAGAACCGCTCCCATCGGGAAAGCACACGCGACACCTGCGTTTGCTGCAGCATGGCTTCAGAAATCCAAATGGCATATGCGTCGCGCGTATTGCGCCAGGGAAGGTCGCGATAGAGCGCCTGCCCCGCCTCGCGCACCCACGCTTGGAATTCCGCGATGTCGGCATCGCTGGGCTCACTCGTAAAAAGGGGCGCCTCAAGCGCCCCTTCAATGATCATCGAACCTCTCCTGAAAACAGCTTTTCGAGCGTGATCGATTCGAAATATTCTTGCATAAGCCTATCGGCATGCTTCCAAATGCCGTGATACTCGCAACCGCCGCAGCGCTCGCAGTATTCCGGGTCGGCCGAGCACGGCGACATGTTCATGGGTCCCTGAAGCGCGGTAAGCACATCGAGCACCGTGGTTGTCGCGGGATCGCACGCGAGCGTAAGGCCGCCCTTCGCGCCGCGCACGGTTTTCAAAAGCCCCGCATGCACCAAATCATGCTGAATGGATCGGGCGAACGCATAAGGAATGCTTTCAGCGTCGGCCACATCGGACACCGACACATATGCGTCTTTGTTCGCATACGCCGCGCGAATGATGCGGCAGGCGTAATCGGTTCGGCGAGTAAGTTCCACGGCTATTCAACACTTTCGTCATCGTCGCCAAGCGCGTCGTAGCGCTGGCTTTCGGCTTCGGCTTCTTCTTCGAAATCGCGTTCGATATCGGCAATCTGCTTGCGGAAATCGGCGATCACGGCGTCTTCGAGCGCGCGATACTCGGTGGAATCGAGCGGCTGGAAGTTCGAGATGTGCTCGAACATGAGCTCCTGCGTGATGGGCTTGTAGCAGCGCGCCTTCAGGCCTGCGCGGTACGCGTCTTCCACAGCCTCGCGGGCGGCGGTCACTATATCGGTGCGCGA
>CAKUEV010000128.1 GCA_934646845.1 uncultured Slackia sp. | reverse complement strand
GACCATGTTGTGGGCGGTTGCGTCGGCTGCGAGGGGTGCCGTCGTGCGTTGCAACGTGCTCAATGCTCGGAGCATTTGACACATTGCGTGATTCGCGACGACATGGACGGGCTGTATGCCCTGCTTGATGGCGCGGCGGCGGTTCATGTGGTGGCACCTGTGTATTTCTCGGGGCCGACGTCGCAGTTCAAAGCCGTTTTGGACCGACTTCAGCCATACTGGGAGAAACGGCGTGGGCCGAATAGACAGCCAGGTGCTGCCGATGCGCCAAAGCGTCCCGTTACGTTGCACGTGATTGGTTCGGGAGGCGACCCCTATGGGTTTGCCGCCCTGGAAAGTTGCGTGCGCTCGTCATTTGGGGCTGCAGGTTGGTGCGTTAAAGAAGTGGCCGATCGCATTGGCTGGGGCCAGCCAGAGGCGGAATCGCAGAAAGAAACGTTTGGTTCGTAGCCTGTGGCATGGTCCATGGGATGCGCCCGTCTTCGGAAACCTGAAGGCTCTCGAAGACGCGTGGCTCGGTGGCTGCTGGGGCGTACGTGCCGATTTTGAGCAACGGGGACGAAGAAAAGGAAACTCTATGGCAATCGCATCGCATTTGGCATCGGTTGGGGCAACGCGTGACGTGCTTTCGCGCCACGGTTTGGCCACGAAGCATTCGCTCGGACAGAACTTTTTGGTGAACGATGCCGTTATCGCGAACATTTGCAAGCTTTCCGAGGTGTGCGAAGAAGATAACGTGCTCGAGGTTGGCCCGGGCATTGGCACGCTGACCGTGGCGCTTTTGCCTCGCGCGAAGCACGTGCTCTCCATTGAGCGCGACCCCGATTTGCCTGCCGTGCTTGACGAGACGTGCGACGATTTCGACAACTTCACGCTCATCGGCAAAGACGCCCTGCGTCTGAATGACGACGATTTGATCGCCGCATTTGGCAAGCAGGCGGTTGAAGCGGGCGAGGCCCCCAACAAGTTCATTTCGAATTTGCCCTATGCCGTGGCGGCGACGCTCGTGCTCGATTATTTCCAGCGAATTCCCAGCCTGCAGAGCGCCACGGTCATGGTGCAAAGCGAAGTGGCCGATCGCATGGAAGCCGTTGTGGGCACGAAAGATTACGCTGCGTATTCGGTGAAGCTGCAGCTCATCGCGAAGGCCACGGGTCGTTTCCAGGTTTCGCCGGGCAATTTCTTCCCGCCGCCGCGCGTGACGAGCTCGGTTATTCGTCTTGACCGCCGCAGCGACTTGGGCCTGTCTGCCGAGGAAATCGCGAATGCGAGCATGGCCGCCGACGCGGCGTTTTTCACGCGTCGAAAGACTATCTCGAACTCGATGAAAGGCTATTTCTCGAGCCGTGGCGATCAGGGCAAGGCTATTGCCGCGAAGCTTCCTGAAATTCTTGCCGAAGCGGGCATCGACGCGAAGCGACGCGGCGAAACGCTCGAGTTGTCGGAATTCGTGGAACTCGGTCGCGTGCTTGCGAAGGCGAAGGCCGAAGAATAAAACGATACGTGCCGCCGCACGGCTCAAAAGCAACGGCATCTCAACGATAAATAGGCATCTACCTGCAGATTCTATGAATTCTTCCATTCCGTGGTATTATGCTCCCTTGCGTGTAATAAGTGCGCTGTATGTCGGCGCCGTACTATATATGAAAAGGAATCCACCGAATGGAACTTGAAAAGCAGGCAAATCTTGTCGGCGATATTCGTGCTGAGCTTATGGATCGCATCAACACCCGCCTGAAGGTTCGCGCGAATATGGGTCGCTCGAAAATCGTCGAATGCGAAGGCACGCTCATGCAGGCGCACCCCGCTCTGTTCGTCGTCGAGGTCGATCGCAAGCGTGGTCGCAAGGCTCGCCAGTCGTACCAGTACGTCGACATTCTTACCGGCATGGTCGAACTGTTCGACGCCGAAACGAAAGAGCCCATCTTCGGCAAGTTCATGGACGATGAAACCGAAGAGAACGCCGCGGCTTCGGCCCTTGAGATGCTTCTGAGCGACGATCTTGAGGACGATGACGACGACGATCTGTAAGCGGTTTCGTTGCTGATGTCGCCCAGGTGAACACGTAATTTTCCCAAAGATGAAATTAAGTGTTGACACCCGAGCGATAAACGTGCAAAATACTTGCTTGCGCACAAGCGCATCTTACGTGGGGATGTAGCTCAGCTGGGAGAGCATCACGTTCGCAACGTGGGGGTCGTGGGTTCGAATCCCATCATCTCCACCACGTAATTTCAAAGGCCGTTCTGACGAACGGCCTTTTTATTTGCCGCTGCGCGGAAGCCCAGCACTCCAGCTTGGCTTTCAATCGTCGCTCGCGTACAGGCAGTACGCGTCGCTCCTCTTTCAAGCCAATCTGAAGCACTGGGCTTCCGCTCGCTGTCCTGGTCTGACCAGCGATTCTTTTGTGGCAGAGATATGCCTTGACCCAGGCGGTTGCCTAGCCTGTTTTGTTTTGCTTGACGAAGGGATTCGAACCGTTGAGGTCGATTCGCGTTAAAAAACAGCCCAGGCGAAGCACCTGGGCTGTTTGCGTCCTCTTAGCACCTGCTGGGCAAAATCTTGCCCGCTTCGTCGATGGCGTGTCCTCGGCAGGCATCGAGCAATTCGTTGGCCCAGAAGGGCGCTTCAACGAGCGGCTCGTCGTCGAGCGCGATAACCTGCAGCGTGTATTTGTGGTCGCGATCGGGCGGGCAGGGGCCGACGTATCCCACGCCTCGCTCGGGCTCGCTTTTCGCGGCGGAGTTGTATCCCTGCACGAGGCGCGAGTGCTCGTTGCGGCTCAAGTCGTCGGGAAATTCGATATCTCCCTCGAAGTCGCCATTCACATAGGCGCACCAGTGGATCCATGGGAAGCCGCACACGGGCACGCTGTCCCAGTCGATGAAAAATACGGCGAGCGCGCGCGTGCCATAGGGAACGCCCTCGACGGTAAAGGGAAACGAGCGGCGGCAGCTCCAGTCACAGCAGTCTTCGGGCGCCGCGTATTTTCCGTAAGCATCGGGCAAATATCCTCGGTCGAGTTCCATCTGAATTCTCATGGCGACTCCTTCCGCTCGACAGCGCGTCATGCGCGCTGCGTTTCGCTCGGTCTATGTCTCAATCATACCTTGCATGTCGGTTGCGTGCCGACAAATCTTTGCGAACCTTTCGGCTTTCGGCTTTTCGCGGGCTTGCCCGTGCGGTTCGCGGTCTGCTTGCACAGCTTCCCTTCGCGCCAAGGTATGATGGTTCGAATTCGAAGGAAAGGTGGCGCGTATGCGCATTCTGAATATCTCGGCGCAAAAGCCCGACTCAACGGGAAGTGGCGTGTACCTGGCGGAAATGGTGCGTTGCGAGCTTTCGGCTGGCCATGCGGCCGCTGTGGTCGCCGGCGTCGATGCGTCCGATGCGCCGACGCTGCCTGAGGGCGCCGTCCCTTATTTCGTGCGCTTCAATACCGAGGCGCTGCCATTCAATGTGTGCGGCATGTCCGACGTGATGCCGTATGCCGCCACGCGCTATCGCGACCTTACGCCTTCCATGGCTGAGCAGTTCTGTGCCGCATTTGCGCAGCGCATCGCGTATGCGGCGATGGAATTCGCACCTGACGTGGTCATATGCCATCACCTGTATCTCGCGTGCGCCGTTGCCCGCGAAACATTGCCGAACATTCCCATGGCTGTGGTGTGCCATTCGACCGATTTGCGCCAAATGCGCAACCACGGCCTTGAGCGCGAGCGCATCATGAATGCTGTCCGCTCGCTCGAGGTGATTTTCGCTTTGCATGAGGAGCAGAAGCGCGAAATCGTTGAAATCTTTGACGTCGAACCCGCAAAAGTGCTTGTGATTGGCACAGGATACAACGCGCAGGAGTTTTCTCCCACCAACGAGCGCGTGGCCAATGATGGCGTCTGCCGTTTGCTGTATGTCGGCAAAATCGGGTACAAGAAAGGCGTCGAAAGCCTTATCGCGGCGCTTGATGTGCTGGCGAAGCGTCTCGGCGCCCCGCGCATAGAGGCGTGTTTGGTGGGCGGCCATAGCGATGCGGCGGAATACGACCGAATCGCGCAGCGAGCCGCCGCATGCGCGATTCCCGTGACGTTCGCGGGCAAAATCAGCCAGGATGATTTGGTGCAAGCGTATCGCACGTCTGATGTGTTCGTGTTGCCGTCGTTTTTCGAAGGCCTTCCCCTTGTGACTATCGAGGCTATGGCGTGCGGTTGCCGTGCGGTCGTTACCGATTTGCCGGGCGTTCGTCCTTGGCTTGAGGCCCATGTCCCGGGCGCGCCTATCGACTACGTGGAATTGCCCAGGATGCGTGGCGTCGACGAACCGGTGAAGAAAGATTTGCCTGCGTTTGAATCCCGCCTTGCCGATGCCCTTGAGCGAGCCGCGCGCGAGGGCCGGCCGGCCGAGCAGTTCGACGTGTCGGCGCTTTCCTGGGAGTCGCTCGTGGCGCGTGCGACGCGTGCCTTCGAGACGCTCTAGCGGCTTCGAGGCGAAATCAACCGAACCAATCCAATGGCCGGCGTCGGCTACGCGGCCATACCGCAGGAACTCCTGTGTGCTTTCAGGCCATCGCGTATGCGGTGGCCCTTTTCGTATAGGCAGCAAGGCGCTCCCGCATAAAACCCTCCGCTTGCAGGGTTATAGCTTCCGTTTGCGCTCCCCGCGCGCTACACTTGCGCTATACGCAGCAACGCTTCGTTCGACGACGAATTCTGCCCCGTCGCCATTCTGCATCCGAAGCGTGTGCCCCATATGCCTCGAAGGCGAGGCAACGCTCGCGCACCTGCAGCGCGTCCGCCATTCTGCACCGTCGCCCGACGTTTCTTTTTTTGTACCCATATTCCTTGTGGGCTGGCGATTCGTCGCGTGATAGTTATTGGAAACCGAGCGCGAAGGGCGCATGTGCGCACGGCCCCAGGGGTGGGATGCCGCCTTCGCACGAAGGGGGAATCGAACATGGCAGACAATCGTGAAATGTGGCAAAGCCTCGGCATGGACCTGGAAACCCATGACCAGCTGTGCGCCGTGCTTCCCACGGCGTTTGGCGATGCGTATCTGAGCCAGGAAAACCGTCCCGCGGGCATGGCATTCTACGATTTCGTGGTATCGGACATTCACGGCATTCGCCCCGCCGAGCTCATTGAGCTGCAGAAACAGGGCGGCAAGGTGTTCGGCACGTTTTGCGTGTACGTGCCCGATGAGGTCGTCGTTGCGTGCGGCGGCGCGGTTACGGGCCTGTGCGGCGGATCCCAGTTCTGGGTGCCCGATGGCGAGAAAGTGCTACCGAGCGATATGTGTCCGTTGGTGAAGGCGTCGCTGGGCGCCCATTTCGGCAAAACGTGCCCGTATTTCAGCGTGGCGGACATGTATGTGGGCGAAACCACCTGTGACGGCAAGAAGAAGGCCTACGAGATTCTGGGCGCCGACAAGAGCACGTATGTGATGGATATTCCCCAGATGAAGCGTGCGAAAGACATCGACAAATGGGCCGACGAAATCGCCGACTTCGCGAAGATGGTGGAAGAATTCACCGGCAATGAGCTGACGGCGGAAAATCTCGCCGCGGCAATCAAGCTTACCAACGAGAAGCGCCGTGCGCTCGCACGCGTATTCGACGCCACGAAGGCCGAAAACTGCATTCCTATTTCCGGCAAAGACCGCCTGCTCATGACTCAGATCGCCTTCTTCGACGACCCCGCTCGCTGCGCGCAGAAGGCCAACGAGCTCGCCGACGAGCTCGAGCAGCGCATCGCCGACGGCGTGAGCGTATTCC
>CAKUEV010000127.1 GCA_934646845.1 uncultured Slackia sp. | reverse complement strand
GCTCATACGGAGTCATTCGATGTCCTTTTCAGCTATAATAAACAGGTGTCTATAAAAAGTATCCATGTTGATTAGTGCGAGGGCAATGAACAGCTGCGAGGCGTTGTCGATAAACGAACGCTTGCTGAGCATTGTTGGACAGATCGGACGGAGGAGTCATGGAAGCGGGGAAAATCGATCGTCGTCGACGCTATACGCTTTCAGTCATACGGGAGGCATTTTTCGCGCTGCTTGCCGAGGTCGGCTTCGCAAAGATGACGGTGGCGGACATCTGCCGTCGCGCGGATATCAACCGTGGCACGTTCTACCTGCATTACGAGGATAAGTTCGCGCTGCTTGACGCGCTTATCGATGAGGCTCTGGCGGCGGCATCCCCGCTCGAGGGAACGGAGCCAGGGGCCCTTTGCCAGCGCCCGCCGGCAAACGACGACTATTACCTGCTCTACTCAGATGACGACGCGTATGCCCGCGTGGCCCAGCGTGTCATTGAGCGCGGGGCAGAGCAGGTCGTTCCCCAAATCATGGAGAAGACTGGGCTTTCACGCGAGGATGCCCATCTGCTCTTTGTCCACAACGTTCAGGGAAATCTCGCGGTCAACCGCCTGCTCGGTTGGAGGCAAGGACACGAGTTCGCCCGCGCCCAGGAACTGCTTAGCGCTTATTCCGAGGGAGGCATGCGGGCGGTATCGACTCGTTATGATTCCCGTAGTTCATCTTGACCGCGAGTTCGTTGCGAGCAAGCGGTGCAGCTATGCGTTCGAAAGCAGCTTGGGCGCGAAAGCGCGGTTGAACTTCTAAATGAGCGTATTCGGCGCTATCTAGTTCGCAAAGATCAGCCGCGGTGCTCTTGGAGCTTCGTTTCGGCACGTAGCATGCGCCGTCCGGCGCATGCGAGGCCTCTGCTAAAATGGGGCAAAGCATTTGCGCGACCCGGGAAGGTGAGGCCCATGGCAAATGAAGACGACGCCCGCAGCGATACGACACCGAGTCGCCTTGCGAAGGGGGCTGCTTGGTTACGGAACGCCCGCTCGAGCTGTGCGAGCGTGTTCTATGGCGCAAAGATGGATCCCGGCTCGGGACGGACGAAATGTCGGCGCGACCCTGTTTCTCCTCGTGCTTTTGCCGTGCTCTTCGACGACGGTTCCGCCGTGCTCTACAAGCGCGTGTGCAAGCTGCCCGTTCCGAACGAAGAATTTGATGGCAGGACGGTCGCCAAGGTCTTCACAGGCATCGAGAGCGAAGGAGAGGAGGGCGAGGCGATATTCATGTTCGAGAAATCGCTCGTTCGAGTGTCCGTCGCCGACCCCAATATCACGCCCCGGACCATGCGTCGCTGGTTCTTTTGCTGTCCGAACCTCGTTGCTGTCTGCCTGGAGGGGCTTGATACCAGTGGTGTCGAAAGCATGAACTCCCTCTTTCTTGGCTGCAACGCCCTTGCCTCGATCGAATGCTCGAGCTGGGACACCTCGAGCGTGACCGACATGGGATTCATGTTCATGTCCTGCGAATCGCTGCTCACCCTCGACGTGTCTCGCTGGGATACCTCGCACGTGTTGGACATGAGGGGGATGTTTCGTCTTTGCTCGTCTCTCACCTCCCTCGAGGTGTGCGCTTGGGACATTTCTCACGTTGCCAATATCAGCTATATGTTCGACGGTTGCTCTGGGCTCTCGGATGTAGATGTCTCGGCATGGGACACCTCGAGCGTGGAGGATTTGACTTATGTCTTCCGTGACTGTTTGTCGCTGTCCGGCCGCGATGCCTTGGCATGGGACACCTCGAGCCTGAAGAAGCATACATCTTGGATTTTCGCCTAATGCTCGTCGCTGTCCGTCCTCGATGTTTTCTCCTGGAACAACTCTCACGTTACCGATTTATCTGACATGTTCTTTGGCTGCTTCAATCTCGAGAGCGTCGACGTCTCTGGTTGGAACACGTCGAGCGCAAGGGGCACGAATGGTATGCTCGCTTACATGAGGTCGGTTCACTCTCTTTCTATTGGGGAAGGCTGGACTATAAGCCTTGCCGAGACGGGCTTGGGCGTGCGGTACCCCGGTGTGGGCAGCATTGTCACGCCGCCATGGACAGTTCTCTACGACGCAGCGGGCAGCCCCGTCCTCCTCAAGGACGTGCCGCTTGGCGTGGCCGCGACCTACTACCTCGATCCATATTACGTGCCCAAGCCGTAGGGTGGAGCGAGAAGGGTGCGGTCCCTCAGCGGTAGAAAGGCGGTTCTTTTCGCATGCATCTGCGATTCATCAATGCACGCGTTGCGGCTGGCGCGCTTGCGCACGTTATTAGATAAGTGCGAGTTTGGAGGGCCGAGTAATGAACCACGAAATGCGCATCGACAAATCAGTCGATGAAGACGGAGAGCCCGACTTCAAGAATAGCTTTTCTCGCTATTCCGAAGGTGAATCGTGCGCTCATCCCTGCGAGAGTAGCCATTCGCCTGATCGATGAAGTTGGGTTTTTCGCGCCTGTGCTATAGGGTAGGCGGCTTCCCGCGCAATTACCCACAGACGCGCGGGAAGCCGCAAGTGGCACTTAATGCCACGGTGCACGGGCTTATTGATTGCTGCCGTTTTCGTCGTATTCGCCGCGTTCAAGGGCAACGCGGCGAGCGCTATAGGCGGCGAAGGCGGCGCCTGCCGCAGCGAGCGTTGTGGCGGCAGCCGTTAAGGGCGCATTGCTATCGCCTGTGCTTGCGTATGCTCCCGTTTTCCCGTGCTGCTCGTTCTTGCCGCGCTCGCTCTCGCCGTCGGAGCCGCTGCCGCCTCCGGAGCTGCCGCCCTCGCCGAAACCGCCGCTCGAGCCGCTATCGCCGTTGACTGTCATCGGGGCGTCATGAAGTCCTGTCGTATCCGCGCTGTCGCATACGCCGACCTGCACTTCCGAGCGTTCGCATGCTGCGTCGGGCACGTGAAGCTCGTGAAGTACGGCACCCAGCGCCGAGTTTGCGCCGGGTCGGATTTCCTCGAGCGTTACGGGATCGAGTGCCACCAGGTCGCGCGCCTTTGCATAGAGCGTGACGCGTTTGCCCACCTCGTCGCCCCAGCTCTCCGGGATGGCAAAGCTCAGGCGGAACTGCGCCGTGCAACCCGGCGCCAATACAGCGTTGCCATTGTCGGCAACCAGCGGGTGCGTGGCGAAACGCTCGCCCAGCGCCTCGAGTGCATACTTCACATGCACCATATCGTTGGCCGAAGCGTCTTCGGCAAGCTCCGGATCAAAGATCGAAGCCATGCGTGCGTTCGTCCCGAACCCGATGGATGCACTGGAGAACGGCTGGTTAGAGCCCTCCCGGTATAAATCGATCGTGCCGGCGGTGAGCAGCGTGTTGCCGTCGTTTCGCACCGTGACTATGAAGGATTCGCCTGCCGCTCCGGGCACCACCGCGCCCGAGGTGGCTATCGCGCCCAGTGGCGTGGCACACGCTACCAGGGGCACTTCGATGCCGTGCAGCTCCGCCTCGCTCTGCTCGGCATTCACGATGTGCGTGGCAAGTGCCGAGATCATGCCGCCTGACGTCAAAAATGTCGTTATCTGGTCGACGGGGTGGTCGAGCTCACACATCACGAACGGTTCTGTGAACAAGTCACCCACCAAGGTGCTGGCGAAGATGCGGAAGTGTTTGCCCATCACCGCTACTGGGTTGCCTTCTTCGTCGTAGGTTTGTCCCACCTTACCGTCGGTGTTCTCTACGTACATCACGCATCGGCCGTTGTTGCTTACGCTGAACGACGCCGGGCCACAGCCCGCGGCGCCCACGGGCTCCGACGCAAATGCCGTCGCGCCTCGTGTCCAAGTAATATGCTGCAGCTGCTCGTTGACGGTAGCCAAAAAGCCCGTGTGCTGCGGCCACGGCACCGCGTGGGGCACTGTGGCATCTGGCGACATAACGCCCCAACCCGCGATGGACTGGCCGATCACGGCGTACGATGCGCAACCACAACCGCTTCCAGTCTCGTATGCGACGGGCACCACCATTTTGCCGTTGATATTCTCGGGCGCGCCCAGCTCGATGCTCGACGGCGCCTGTGGAAAGCGGAGAACCTGGCGAAACGTCAGACTGTCGCCCGAAACATCTGACCATAGGGTGAAGCATTCCAGCGCAACCTCTGCTTCGGCGCCCAGCGCCTTTTCTGCGGTGGTCCCGCGGCGGTGGAGGTAGGCGCCCGAAAGACGCCCGTCGACCAGCGTCTTGCCCACCGTGATGCGTGGGCATTGCAGGCAGTGGTAACCGTCCTCCTGCAGGCGGCCGCGCGAGATGCTGCGCCACGACGTGTGCGACACCACGTGGACTCCGCCATCGCCTATGTGCAGGCGCACGACGGACAATATGCCGGCCGTGCTCGCCGTATCGAACATCGTGTTGTCGCCGGCGGGGCGCTCGCCCGAGACCAGCAGCACGTAGGCATCCTGGTGTCCTGCGCCGTCCGTGTATTCAATCACGTCGAAGTCGTAATCGAATATGTCTTTGCGCTCCACATCGCCCTCGCCAAACCCAAGGGGGAAGTCCGCGGGCGTGGGCGCGGACCATATGCCGTCTGATTTCGTGTGCACCACTAGGCGCGAACGGCCGTCCTCGCCGTAGCGCACCGAGGCGATACGGAACAGGCACTCCACGCCGGCAATCATCGCCAGCTTCATGTGGGCTTCGCTGAGCACGCTGGAAAACAGCACGTTGTCGCTCGAGGGTTTTATGCCGCCACGCTCGTCCTCCGACACGCCGGCAGAATTGGCGTTCGGGTCAGCAACGGCGTTCGTTGCCTGACCGATGTAGGTGTACTCATACATCGGCGCGGCATTTTCGTCGTTCTCCATCAGGGCGTGGACGAAATGTTCGACCTGTCCCGCGTCGTCGCTCTCCGCGTCTGCCTCGAGCTCAATGCGCGTGACCGCCCGGTCCCAATCGCGTACGGTAGGCGCGACGTTCATCGCGGTGGCTGCAACCTCGGCGCGCTTGAGCAGCTCGGAATTGGTGACGATGGTGGCCGACGCGATAAACTGCGACACACCACCCGCCTCGGCATTTCCGGCCGTGCCGAAGCAGGCATCCGGCGTATACGGCGTATCTCCACCCACGGCCAGCTCAGAGCGCTGGACTACATACTCATCGCCGTTGTTCACCGACATATTCCACGAATCGAGGAGCGTGGGCCACGACCCCGACCAGGCCTTGGTGGTCCACTTGAACATGACAAACTGGAGTATCACGTCGACATCGACGTCTGCGCCCACGCGCAGTCGCGGAAGTTGGTGGCCGTCTGCCTTCTCGTAGCCGATGAACAGCGTAAGGGATGCGGCGCCGCGTACGGCAGACGAAGCGACGCCCGCAACGCCGGCTCCAAAGGTGACGGCAAGACCGATTTGGATGGTGAACGATCCCGACGTGTTGGAATAGTCGAGTGAGATGTTTTTGAAAAACGCCGCGCCGCTGCCGTGCGTGTGGGCGCCTACGGCGAGTGCCAGCTTCGCCAACACCCAGGGGTTGACGTTTAGGAAAAACGGCACTGGTCCTAAGGTAAACTGTTCGGTCCAGTTGAGATCGGTTCTTACTTGGAAGAGGGCCTTAATATTGCCGAGCGCGGGGTCGTTGTTGCTGCCCCAGGTTTTGCCCACCCAATCGTAGGCGAGCGAACCGTATACCTGCACCGCGATATCCATCGTAAACAGCAGCGTGCAGTGGTGGCGAAGCAGTTTGGTGTTCCTTGGATCGGTGCCCGAACCGGCGCTCATGCTCTTGTACTGATTCCACTTCCCCTCCATCTCGTCGAGGTAGCGGTTTGCCTGCTTGGCGCCCGACTCGCGCGGCGA
>CAKUEV010000126.1 GCA_934646845.1 uncultured Slackia sp. | reverse complement strand
CGCACAAAAAAGCCCGCTCGATTGAGCGGGCTTTTTGCTATTCGGACTTCTTTTCGCCTTCAGCTGCCTCTTCGGGCTTTGCCTTGCGAATGAAGGAATGGCCGAAGCGCTTCTTTTCCGCCTTCGCGGCCTCGCGCTCAGCTTCCTTGGCAGCATCGACCTTGTTCTTCGCTGCCGTGGTGGGGTGCTTCTTGGCCTCTTTGGGATGCTTCTTGAGCATCTCCATTTGATACTCGCGGCGAACCTTGCGCACCTTGGCGAAGTCAAACCACAAAGCACCGATGATCAACGCATATGCGGGAATCAAGAAGCACCACGTCATGGTCGGGTTATCGGGCCACCAGGAGCCAGCGCCCATAGCGACCAGCGTGCAGACGATAGCGCCGCCGAGCATGCCCCACCAAATGCGCTTGTACTTCTTGTACTGAGCCGTAGGCGGATTGTAGTACTTGCGGTCGAGCTCGGCCTGCTTTTGGCGAGCGGCCTTTTGCGCGGCCTTCTTTTCCTGCGGAGTCTTCTGCGTGGACTTAACGTACACGCTCGACGCGGCTTTCGACTTCGGCTTGAGCGAAGAGGCCGATCTCTTGGTCTGGCCCTTCGGTCCGTCGGTCTGATAGCGGTCGTTCATCGGGTTTCGTGTGCTCATATGGATACTTTTCTTCTCGAAAACACTTGGTAAATCCAAGGCATAAATAATAAAGAAAGGCCCCATCAAAGGCAAACCTTCAATGGGACCTTTTGGCGTTTCGTTGAAAAACGTCGCAATCGCGCCGAAATCAACGAGAAGAGAGCGCTTAGAAGTTGAACGTGCGGCCCGAAAGCTTCTCGTATGCCTGGATGTACTTCTCGGTGGTCTTCTCGATAACGTCGGCCGGCAAATGCGGCGGGTTGCCCTGGCGATCCCAATTGGCGTTGAGCCAATTGCGCACGAACTGCTTGTCGAAGCTCGCCTGCTCGCGGCCCACCTCATAGTCGTCGGCGCTCCAGAAGCGAGAGCTGTCAGGAGTGAGCACCTCATCGCCCAGAATCGTACGGCCATCGAGCACGCCGAACTCGAACTTCGTGTCGGCAATGATGATGCCCTGCTTGCGCGCATGCTCTGCGGCGGTCTCGTACACCTTCAGCGACAGGTCGCGAATATCAGTCGCAGCTTTCTCGCCCACGATTTCAACCGCGCGCTCAAAGCTGATGTTCTCGTCGTGATCGCCAATCTCGGCCTTCGTGGAAGGCGTGAACAGCGTCTGGGGAAGCTTGGCGGAGTTCTGCAAGCCGGAAGGAAGCTCGATGCCGCATACGCTGCCCGTCTTCTGGTAATCCTTGAAGCCGGAACCGGTCAGATAACCGCGCACGATGCACTCGATAGGAATCATCTGGGCTTTCTTCACGATCATGAAACGGCCGTTGAGGTAGTCGCTCCACTCTTTAAACTGCTCGGGCAAATCGTTCACGTCGGAAGAGACCAGGTGGTTTTCAACAACGCCCTCGAGCAGCTCGAACCAGAAGCAGCTGATCTGGGTAAGAACTTGGCCCTTGTGGGGAATTTCGTCTTCCAGGATGTAGTCAAACGCCGAGATGCGGTCGGTCGCGACGAACAGCAGCGTGTCGCCAAGATCATAAATGTCGCGTACCTTGCCCTGCGCGTCGGGCTTGATGGTAATGGGGTTCACAGCCTAGTTCCTTCCCTTTCGTTTTGCCGCCTGCGCTTTTGCGCCGCGTTCTTTCGAATTGGCCTTTTCCTTTTGCGCCTTGATGCGCTCTTCGTCATAAAGCGGAACATGAATGGTAAAGCAAGCGCCTTCGCCCTTCTTGCCTTCCACCTGCACCCAGCCGCCATGGCGGTCGACGATTTCTTTCACAACGGCCAAGCCTACACCCAAACCGCCGCTTTGACGCTGGCGGCTTTCCTCGGCACGCCAAAAACGCTTGAACACCATGCGGCGCTCTTCGGGGGAAAGGCCGATGCCCGTATCGCGAACGGCAATCGCGGCCATAACATCGCCGCGCTTGACCGAAACGGTAATCTTGCCCGGCGCCGGCGTATAGCGAACCGCGTTGGAGATGAGGTTCGCGGTTGCCTGGCGCAGCATATCGCGGTCGCCGTAGACGATGACGTCGGGCTCTGCGTCGTATTCGAGCGTGAGGCCGGCGTCGTTGACGAATGCCTCGTGCGACATAACGAGCGGACGAATAATGTCGCCCACGTCGACGACTTCCTCATTCATGGGGGTCGAGCGGCTCTCGAGGCGCGAGAGCTTCAAAATGGCGTCGACCAAGCGAGAAAGGCGCTGCACTTCGGCGTCGATCGTGTTCAGGCGCTCTTCGTCGGCCTCGAATACGCCATCCATAATGGCCTCGACCGTCGACTGAATCGCCATGAGAGGCGTGCGCAGCTCATGCGCCACGTCGGTGGTGAGGCGGCGTTCGAGTTCCTGATTGCTCTCGACGCTTTCAGCCATGGCGTCAAACGTTTTGGCGAGCTCGGCGATTTCGTCCTTGCCGTCGAGGTTCACGCGAGCCGAAAGGTTGCCTTCTTTGATTTCCTGCGCCGTTTTTGTGATGCGGTTAATGGGGCGCACCAAGCCACGCGCGAACAGAACGCCGATAAGCGACGCGAGCGCGACGGACAGCACAGCGGCAAGGGCCATGCCCTGGTAACTTTGCATGCGGAATTCTTGGTCGGCCTTTGAAAGCAGCAGATCGCTGCCATAGACCCAAATTTGAACGGTGCCGACAACCTGCCCATCGTCAAGCGTGATGGCCGCGGAGGCCATCTTGCCATCGGACGGCGCAAACGAACCCGTTTCATCAATGCTGTTCGAAGATGAATACGAAGAGCCGTTGGGGCGCGACGAGTCATACACGACGGTTTCGGTTGAAGAGGAAATAACTTGAATGCCCATGCCCGGCTGCAGCATATGCACCGATTCGGCAGGCTCCACGTCGTTGATCGAAAGCGACGGGTAGCTCATTTTGTTGCCCTCGCCAATGGCGCCAAGCGTTGCGGAATTGCTTCGCTCGTAGCGGTTCGCGATGTTGGCAGCAGTCGTATCGGCGAGCTGTTGAACGTTTTCGCGGGTATAGGCCTGGAAATGCTCTTCCCATACATAGGAAAGAACGCCCATTGCCACCACGACGGTCATGATGGCAACGAGCGAAAAGGTTACGGTTACGCGAGTGGTATACGAGAAGCCAAAGAACCAATCATGGATGCGCTGGCGCGCGGTTCGCTCGTCGTCTCGCTTTTTCTTGCCACTTGCTTGCTTAGGTTCTGACGCCATAATTGCTGCGATCTCGCCCCCGTGTTTCTCAATGCCGGCAAGCCGGCGCAAACCGACTTACTGCTTGGTGGGGTCTTCGAAACGATAGCCCACGCCATGCACGGTGTGCAGCCACTTGGGGTTACGCGGATTGTCGCCGATTTTGGCGCGCAGATTCTTCACATGGGAGTCAATCGTGCGCTCATAGCCCTCGAAGTCGTAGCCGAGAACCTTCTCGACGAGCTCCATGCGCGAATACACGCGGCCAGGATAGCGAGAAAGGGTGGTGAGCAGCTTGAACTCGCTGGCGGTAAGGTCGACTTCCTTGCCCTTGACGAGCACCTTATGGCCCGAAACGTCAATCGTGAGCTCGCCGAACTCGAGCACCTCGCGCTGAGGCTCGGAATCGGCGTGCACGCGGCGAAGCAACGCACGAACGCGGGCAACGAGCTCGCGGGGGCTGAAGGGCTTCACCAGATAGTCGTCAGCGCCAAGCTCGAGGCCGATGATGCGGTCTTCAACCTCGCCCTTCGCGGTGAGCATGATGATAGGCACATCGGAATTGTCGCGAATGGCACGGCACACGCGCTCGCCCGGCACACGGGGAAGCATGAGGTCGAGCACGACCAGGTCGAAATGATGCTTGGAAAATTCTTCGAGGGCTTCCTGGCCATCGCCAACGGCGGTCACCCAGTAGTTCTCACGTTCGAGATAGGCGGCTACAGCATCGCGGATTGCCTTCTCGTCTTCGACGAGGAGAATGCGTCGCGTTTCGTTGCTCATGATGAATGCTCCCCTGCTGTATTGATTTCGAGGCCGACACGCGACCCCGGCGTGCGGCGCATGCCGCGCGCAATTTTCGATTTGGGTTTATTGTAACGATTCAGGCGCAACCGTGGGCCATTTGCTGGCAAAACGACATAATAAGCCCCTATGGCCCAAAGAAACCAAACACCACGACATTCCGCACGCGGCGCTTCGCAGCGCAGCAGGCGTCCGCATGCCCAAAATGCGCGCGCAGCCCGCGCGTCACGCGGCGCAACGGCACGCCCATCGGCACGCAGCCAGGCGACAAGGGCGCCTCGCCATGGAGCCTCGGCGGTCCGCGGCAAAGCGGGGCGCGGCGCGCATGGCACCGTGAAGCAGAGCCTCGGCTCTACGACCTTTATGCCCGGCCCCAATGCGAGCATTGGCGCAGGGCGCCCCAGCGCGGCATCCCAAGCGCCTGACGCGAGGATCAACATCTCCCTGCCGGCGGGCGAAAGCCTCTCCATTACGCGACGTCAATTGCTCATTGGCGCTCTTGGCGTTGGCGCCGTGGTGGTTGCCGGCGCAGCCGCATCGGCCGTAAGCAACGAAAAGAAGGCTGACAGCGAAGTCGACGCGCTTGCCGTAAATAAGGAATCGGTGTTCTCGATTTCCGATTGCACCGTGCTCGACTCCGCCCCGCTCTCGCTCGCCGGCGAGTTCAAAATGCCCTACGGCACGCTGGTGTGGGCAAACAGCGAAACCTATGCGGCATGCCTTCTGCCCACCGAAAACTCAAGCCCGCTCACGCAGGCCGCCGTTCTCTCGCTTTCCAGCGGGCAATACACCGTCGTGCTCGACGGTCCGCACAGCAGCGAACGCGGCTTCGACATTTACGACGTGCGCTGCAACGACCAGGGCATCGTATGGATCGAATCCAATTGCTATACGGGCGAGTGGCGCGTTTTCCAAGCCACGCTTTCGCGCGGCGTTGCAGGCGATGCCAAGCAAGTCGATTCAGGCAATGGCGACTGGGACGTGCCATCGATCACCGTTGCGAAATCGCGAGCGTTTTGGCAGGTCATGCCCTCAACGAACGGAAACGCCACCTCTGAGCCGTCCGCGCTGAAATCGGCGGCCTTCGGGTCGAGCGACGTGCGCGTCGACTGGGAAAGCAATGGTCGCATGAGCACGTCGCCCTATTCCACGGGCGACGCCATTTGCATTTCGCCGCGCTCGCAAGCCTCCAGCTCATATTCGCAGCTCACGCTCATCGATGCGGAATCGGGAGCCATGCGCGAGTCGCTCACGCTGCCCGCCTCGATGCGCCCGCTCGAAGCCGCCTATGTGAATGGACGCTTCTCGTTCACGTTCGACTCCATTTACACCTACGGCGAAGGCCTCGCGAGCCTCGGCACATACGCTCCCGTAAGCAACGACACAGGCGGACAATGGTTCTGCTTCGACCGCAACCCGCTGTGCGCCCCCGCGTGGTGCGGCGGGAACCTCGTCGTGAAATCGACCCGCACAGTCGCTGGCGTGAACTTGAGCACGCGCGAAATGTTCTCGCTCGACTGCCCCGACGATTGCGACAACTACGGCGATTTCCTCGCCAGCCAAGGCGATGTCGACTCCCTCGTCACGTATCTGGGAATGAGTACCAACGAAGACGACGCGTATACCCTCGTGCGCGTGTGGGCCGCATAAGCACGCCCCATCAAACAAGCCAACAACAGCCCAAGGGCGACGCCTCAAGTGTCGCCCTTTTTCATGAAATGCTGGCCGTCAAAAACCAAACAGCAGCCGTATCAATGTGCGGAAGGCGCCGGGGCGGCCGCTCCGAAATGCCCG
>CAKUEV010000125.1 GCA_934646845.1 uncultured Slackia sp. | reverse complement strand
TTCCTCGATTCCATGGCGGCGGTTGAGCTGCTCGTCGATATCGAGGATGAATTCGGCGTTTCGATTGCTCCTACCGAAGTTGAGCGCGAAGAGATGAATACGGTGAACCTGATTATCGAACAGGTTGAGAAACGCCTGTAAGGCTCGCATAAACGGCGAAGGAAAGGAGGTGCGTTTTGGCTGAAAAGGCGCCAGAAAAGAAGGTTTCGGGCATGCTTCTTCTTAAGGGCGTTGTGGCCGGTCTTGTCGCGATTGCCCTTGTAGTGGGCGGCGTTTGCTGCGCGCTTCCGCGTCAGGGCGATGTGGCTGACCAAACGCGCCTCTACGATTACGTCTATTCGGGCACGAAATCGGAAAGCGTTGACTTCACGACGACGAACATGAGCGACGACGGCATTCTGACGTTTGGCACGTCGGAGCTCTATATTTCATCGCCGCTGGTGAACCAATGCCCTCAGAAGGTGTTTGGCGAAAGCGTGAGCGGTGTCGATATGACGTACGTGGGCGAGGCGTTCGACCAAAGCCTCTGGCAGGCGATTGCCGCTGGAGCGTATGCGCCATCATCGAAGAATCGTAAAGTGGTGCTCATGCTTTCGCCGCAATGGTTCTTCAAAGGCAATGGCCAGCAGTCGAAGTTCTCGTCGAAGTTTTCTTATCAGCTGTATAAGGGCTTCTTGGAAAACGACTCCATCAGCGACGACACGAAAGCGTATGTTCGCCAGCGTCTTGAGGCGCTTGGCGTTGAAGGGACGCAAATTGCGGCCGCCAACGACGATACTTTCGTCGACGCCATTAATGATGTTACCTATCAATTCTCAAATGACCTGCGCATTCGCAGCAAAATCGACGCGTTGGTGAAAGGGTCGCCTAAGAATTCCCAGGTGCGATCGACTGGCGAGCCGACGGGGGAGCCCGATTGGGATGCGCTGCTTTCCGATGCGCAAGCGCAGGGCGAGCAGTCGTGCACGAACAACGATTACGGCATTCACGATGCCTATTGGAATAAAAACTCTCAGTACAAAAGCGAGCAAAACCAAGATTTCGCGCATGCCGATGACGAATGGACAGATTTCCAGTGCTTCTTGAAGGTGTGCAAGGAAGCGGGCCTCGAGCCGCTCGTTGTGATTCTGCCCATGCATGGCAGCTGGTATGACGAAATGGGCGTGACTTCCGATACGCGTGTCCAATTCTATGACCAGGCGCGTTCTTTGTGCGATGAGGCGGGCGTTGCTTACGCCGATTTTTCAAGCTGCGAATACGAGAAATACTTCCTGTGCGATACGGTGCATCCGGGCTGGATTGGCTGGGTGCGCATCGAGCATGCTGTGTACGATTTCGCGAATGGCCAAGACAACGCATTCCTCGGTGGTGCAGGCTTTGGGGGCGTTGATGGCCTTAAGGCCGCGACGGCTGCTGATTCGAGCGAGAGCGATGTGGCGATTGCGAACGGTGCTTCGGGTGATTCGGACGGAGCGTCGTACGATTCAGGCGTGGGAGCCGAACCTTCGACGTTTTCCGATAACGCTGCAACTGACGCCAATTCCGCTGTTCAAGAAGGTGGTGCAGAATGACATCTCGCGAGATTTTGAAAGAGCGCCCAAACCTGCATACGATTTCGTGCGAAGTCACTGCATTCGCCTGCAGCCACCCGGTCGCCCTGACTGTTGGCGCTGGACTGTTTTTGCTGATGGCGGGTTGTCTTGTGTTTTGGTACGAAGTATTCTCGGGTTTCGCAGAGCCCGTTCAATTCATTTATGCCGCGTTTTAGCAGAGGACGCGGCGCGGTGCATTCGGTTCGTTTTCCATATTCCTCATGGGCAAGGCTCGTCACGGTGATTTTCGTCGGCGTCCTTTGCTTTGCTGCGGCATCGAATTTGCATGCGGCGTACGCCGATGAGCCCGCGAAACAGAGCGTTTCATCTGCAACCTCATCAATCGGCAACTCATCAGCCGATTTGGATGCCGACGAGCTTTCCGCCGCGTTAGATTCGTATCTTTCGCGCAACGTCGATCGCACTCATGAGCCTGGAGTAGCCGTTGCCGTTGTCACGAGCCTAGGGGTTGCGTATATGCGCACATTTGGAACGTGCGAGAGCGCTGGCGATGCGTTCTATATTGGCTCGTTGAGCAAGTCGATGTGCGCTGTTGCGATTATGCAGCTTGTTGAGCAGGGAAAAATCGATCTTGATGCCCCTGCGAGCGATTATGCTCCTGAATATCTCATCTCGCCCGAGGTCAGCGTTCGAATGCTGCTCAATCAGACAAGCGGGTTCGGGTATTACGAGTCGCTCAACGAGGCAACGGTAGGGGACAGCTTCGGCGAGTTTTCGTACGCGAACGCTAATTATGACTTGCTCGGGCGCATCGTTGAGCACGTGTCGGGGGAGCCGTATTCCGCATACATGGCGAAGCATGTTTTCGCTCCGCTCAATATGGTCGACTCTTCCGCCCAGGGCCTGCGCACGAATGATGTGCTTGGGGAATACGACAGCAACACCTTCGGCGGCATCAACGACGATGATTCCGATGATGCCGCGACGTATTCCGACTCAAGAAACGTGCTTGGCCATAGAAATTATTTCGGCCGCTATATCCAAGATGATTTCCAGCACGCTGAAGACGATGATGCGTGGGGCGGGCCTTCGTCGGGGTATGTTTCCTCGAGCGTTCGTGACATGGCGAATTATTTGCAAATGTATTTGGGCGGCGGCAAGAATGTGCTCGATTACGACAGCGTCATGCAAATGTTTATGAGCCGCGTGCCTGATCCGGACGGCGATTCGTATTACGGCATGGGGTGGACTTCGTACGATAACGATGGCGAACTCGTATTTTGCCACGATGGCGATGTTGAGACCAACGTGGCGAGCATGGCAATTCTGCCGGACCGCGGCATTGGAGTGGTGGTGCTTGGCGATGGCTATGATTCTGTAGCGGGCAACTCGCTGTTCTTTAATTTAGCGAGTGGCGTTCTTGATGTCGCTATGGGCAACAACGCCGTTGACCTCGATCAATCCGAATATGACGAGGCGCATGCCGAAACAAATGCGGAATGGGCGCATTTCTGGCTGATGTGTGCGCTTCCGTTGCTGCTAACGCCCGTGTGGTGCTGTGTTGCGCGTCTATTGGTGCGTAAAGCAGGGAAAACCATGGTGCTTGGTGCCACGGTAATCGATGGCGCGCTCTACGCGTGCGTATTTGCGTGGCTTTTGTCCATGCCGCGTGATTTCGGGATTCCATGGCGCGACATTTCAACGTTCGACCCATCGATTGCTTGCGGTTTGTATATCGGTGTCGCGCTGGTCGCCTTGGCCGTTGTGGCGCGTATTGTTGCTGCGATTGTAATCGGCGTAAAAGTGCGAAAACTTCACAACTTTACATAACATGTATTATCAGAATTATAGATAACAAAAGGCGCAAACAAAAGCCTTCCTTCAGATTATGCCGAAGGAAGGCTTTGAAAGAGATTCGCTTGATTGCTGCTTGGTGACACGCGTTTGGCTTGTTAGAAAAAGTCGTCGCCGGACCAAGAAAAGACGTGTGGCCAAGAGTTGCCGGACGTGTTTCGTTCTATGCTTTCGAGCGATTTCCTAGAACGTGGATGCAGACTTGGCAACCATGCTGTTCGCTTGATCGACCAGAACGGGCGTCAGGAAAACGGCGGTCAAAATGTTCGCAATGAATGCGACCAGCGATACGACGACAGCGATCTTTGCGAGCTTCAAAACATTTTCGACATAGGCGTCGCCAGGCATTGCTGCGATCATTTTCTTGGCGGAGGTAAGCGCGATGAATCCGATAACGAAGCCAACGATATCGAGCAAAGCACCGCCAATCACAATACTGATGCCAGCGCATACGATGCCGCCGATTGCAAAGTTGCGGCAGGTTGACTTGCTCAAATTCATGCGTGCTCCTTCCGTTCGATTTTGAAAATCGAACATTTGTACATAGCAACAGGGGAGTTGCCGATTTCATGATACCATGGACCTAATTAAGAAAGCTGCGCCTTGCGCGACGTTGATGTACTGTGAGAAAGCTCAATGGCGGAATTTGATTCTACATACCTGCAACCATGGACGGGACCTGCGATTTTACTCGTTGATCTCGATGCATTTTTTGCTTCTGTGGAGCAGCTTGATCACCCGGCGTGGCGCGGCAAGCCGGTAATTGTTGGCGGAGATGCTGACAAACACGGCGTTGTTTCAACCGCGAGCTATGAGGCTCGCGCCTATGGCGTTCATTCCGCAATGGCCGCATCTGCCGCGCGAGAACTCTGTCCTCAGGCAATATGGGCGCATGGTCATTTTGACCGCTATAAGGAAATGTCGGCTCGAGTCATGGCTATTTTGCACGATGAGAGCCCTCACGTGCAGCAAGTGAGCATCGATGAGGCATTTGTCGATGTCTCCCCTACCGAAGTCAACTCAGAGCATCCAGCTGCCATCGCCGATAGAATCCAAAAGCGAGTTGCTCATCTTGGGGTTACGTGCTCAATTGGCGTCGGAACGAGTAAAACAGTTGCGAAAATCGCTTCTGACCAGGATAAACCGCGTGGCCTTACCGTGATATACCCGGGTTCGGAACTTGATTTCCTTTTCCCTTTGCCCATTCGCGTCATGTCAGGCGTTGGCAAGCGAGCTGAAGAGGAACTTCTACGACACGGCATTCGCACGCTTGGCGATATGGCTGAAGCTTCGGAAGGCCTCTTGCAATCGATTTACGGCAAAAACGGCGAAATGATGCGCATGCGATGCTTGGGAATCGATGCAACTGCCGTAAAGCAGGACGAGACCGTGAAATCCGTTTCGAATGAAATGACGTTTTCTCAAGACCTCGCTACCTTCGATGCGATAGAAAATGCAGCGAATATGCTCGCGGTTAAAGTGGCGCGTCGGCTTCGCAAAAATGGGCTCAAGGGGTCGACGCTCGCCCTTAAGCTTCGCTTTGCCGACCGCACATCGAAAAGCTGCCAAACGCAACTTCGCGCTCAAGATGATAACGAGCATGTGTTTATGCCCGAGATTCATCGCATGATTTCTCAAATATGGAAGCCGGGAATGCGCGTGCGCCTGGTCGGCGTCGCAGTGTCTCATTTCGACAAAGGTGAAGTGGTTCAAGAATCGCTTTTCGATGCGACCCCTTTCGATGCGGCCGTCCAGGATGAACAAGGTGCTGCCAAGAAGTCGTCGATCGATGCGGAAGTTGGCAGGAGCCTTTCGAAAGCGACCGATAAAGTGAAAGATCGTTTTGGTGAAGGCGCGGTCTTTTTCGGGCGCGATCTGCGCTTCAAAGATAAAACAACAGGCACTGCGGCTAAAAATCCTGCCGATTATTCTCGATAGCGCGCATTACGGCTCTTGGCGCTTGGTGGCATAACGGAGCATTATTTTGCCGGTGGTCGAATCGTGAGGTCTCGAGGCGGGAATCCCTAACGCGTCGCTCGTCGTCCCTGCTGCACATTCGCCCGAAAAAACGGCCCCAATGGGGCCGTTTGCTGTACTGCGAAGTTCGCTGCTAGTTGAATTTGAAAATCTTTTGCGCGAGATGGTAAGCCGCCAAGCCGAACTGTCGACCTGCTTCGGTGGGAATGTTCGTTCCCCAGTTCAACGCGGTGTTCTTGACTCGCTTGTAGAGCTCGGGATCCTTCTCCTTGAGGTATTCCCAAATGGCAGTGCGATTCTCTTCATTTTCGTCGGTCTTTTCCATGCGCAGGAAAATCGAGCAGATGCACATCATCATGGAGAGGTAGTTGAGCATATAACGTTCGAGTTTTTTGGACCCGATTTCGGCAGCATTCATCGCATCGATCATGATGCGCGTCACTCGAAGCTGCTGGTCGCGGCGGGCATACATAATC
>CAKUEV010000124.1 GCA_934646845.1 uncultured Slackia sp. | reverse complement strand
ACCTCGCCTCCGGCCTCGCCAACGGCGTCGAGCACCGCTTCCTGGTCCAGGCCCTCGTCGGGGGCCGCTGGTCGTCGGCTTCGGACGGCTACGTTGTTTCAGTGACGCCCGTGGGTGCGATGAAGCCGTCCCCGGTTTTAGTGGCGGGCGATAAGTCAATTTCCCTCTCATGGGAGCATGTGTCGGGCGCGGATCGCTATGCTGTTTGGTGCTCCTACAATGGCGGTCGAACATATTATCTCGATAAGAATCAAACTTCTCTTAATCTCACCGGTCTGCAAAACGGAACAACGTATCGTTTCTGCGTTAGGGCGTTGATCGACGGTTCCTATAGCTCCGTCGAAGATAGGGATTATCTTGAAGCGACGCCATACTCTCTGTATTCCCCTCGTGTGAAAGTTGATGGCATCGACGACGGCTCCGTTTCGCTTTCTTGGGACGCAGTGGAAGGGGCGTCTCGGTATGCGGTTGCCTACCGCTCTGGCAATGGTTACGTAACGTTAAGTTATGATGTTCAGGGCTTGAGTTTTGTTGCAACGGGGCTCGAGAATGGCAAAACATATTTGTTTTTGGTTCAGGCGTATGTCGGTGGCCATTGGTCCACTTTTTCGCAGAAGGATTTCGTGTCAGCAGCCCCACGCGATAGTTTGGCCCCCGTTGTAACTGTCTCAAGTCAAGCGTCGGACAACTTGACTCTGTCGTGGCCGGCAATCGAAGGTGCGGAAAAGTATGCGATAGCCATCAAGGAAGGCTATGGGTATAAGACTCTTTCCTATGATGTTGTTGAAAACGAATACCTCATTACTGGACTTGCGCCAGGGTTTTATTACGAAATTATCGTTCAATCATATGTGGGTGGGCGTTGGAGTGCGTTTTCCGATAGTGATTTAGTGAAGGTGCATTTTAGTGATCCCTCTGCGCCAATTGCCAGCGCATCAGCTATCGGTGACGGATCCGTGCATCTCGAATGGTCAGCGGTTGAGGGGGCAAAGAAATACGCTATCGCAGAAAAGCTGGGCGATGGAAGCTACAGGACTTATACGACGGAATGCATTGCTACGAGTTATGACGTTTCCGATTTGTCGAATGGCAAGAAGCATAGCTTCATCGTTCAGGCGTTTGTTGGGGGGCATTGGTCTTCCTATGGCGATGTGTATCTGGTTTCCGCGACTCCCCACGGCGTGATCGCTCCCGTTGTATCCTCCGAACCGGGGGATCATTGCGTGAAGCTAATGTGGAGTCCAGTTGCGGGGGCATCTCGGTATGCGATTGCCGTTAAGACCGCGAATGGATTCACCACATATACATACAATCACAAAGGAACCTCATATACCATACGGGACCTGCTGGGCGGAACGGAGTATTCGTTCCTTGTTCAAGCGTATATCGACGGCTCCTGGACTGCGTACTCTGAACCCGATTTGGTTCGAGCTGTTCCGACGGGAACGAACGAGACCGTTCTCGGAGTTCCCCGTCTCAAGGTTGTATCGTGGCTTCTTTCCCATCAGTACGATGGCTATTATTTAGGAACGCCATATTCTGGAGGTTTTAGTTATCCGACTTGCATGTATCCCAACGGAGATAGACGAGCTGACGGCTATTCTGGAATGAACTGCACTGGTTTTGTGGCGCATGTATTCCAGTCTTTGGGCATGAATCTAAATACAGTTGCAAATTGTAATTCTCATAGTCCTTGGAGCGGCGGTCCTGGTGGCGGTGGCTATATTAACGCATGGCGTTGGTATGGGTATGCAATCGATTCTGGCGCACGAGTATATGAATTTAGGACAGTTCAAGATATGCTGAATAGTGGTATTGCGCAGAAGGGCGACATCATCTTCTTTAAGACAGATGGATCAATTGATTGCCATATCGGGTTTTTCTGGGGTGATAATCCCTACGATAACAAGATGTGGCATCAAATAATGCCGCAAAACTGTATTAGTACATGTTTCAATAATGCAAATAAAGCTGAAAGAAATCAGTACTGTGTGCTTATCAAATAGATTTCTGCGATGGGGTGTTAGTTCGGACGTGGCAGAGCGAGGGTGAGATGGATATATCAGTAGTTGTTCCGGTATACGGTTGCAAAGAGGCCCTTCCGGAGCTTCATAGGCGGCTTGTCAATGTGCTTGAGGGCATGAAATTGACGTTTGAGATTGTTCTTGTCGATGATTGCGATCCGCAGAATTCATGGGAAGCAATTAAGTCTTTATGCACGCTTGACGAACGGGTTCATGGAATAAAACTGTCTCGAAATTTCGGACAGATTCGTGCGATAACAGCCGGTCTTGATCATTGTAAAGGTGATTGGGTTGTTGTGATGGATTGCGATTTGCAGGACAGGCCAGAGTCGATTTCTGAATTGTACGAGAAGGCGCAAGAAGGATACGACGTGGTCTTTGCTAGACGAATCGAAAGGAAAGATAACGCACTTACTAAGTTTTTATCGAAATCCTTTTATAAGGTCTACGAGTATTTTACTGATGGTAATTACGATCCATCACTCTGTAATTTCAGCATTGCTCGAAAAGAGGTCATACGTCAGTATTGCTCGATGAGGGAGCATAATCGTGGATACACGGTGTTCGTCAAGTGGCTCGGATTCAAACAGACCGCCATTGACCTTAAGGGGGATGAGCGATTTGCGGGGTCTTCTTCGTACAATCTTCGAAGAAAATTAGGAATGGCGTTTGAATTAATAACCGCGCAATCCAACAAGCCTTTACGCTTTTCGGTCAATATGGGCTTTGCGGTTTCGGCTTTGTCGTTTGTCATTCTTGTCGTGAATGTGTTGAGGAAAATCATTTCTGCCGATGTTGCAATTGGCTGGACTAGCATGATTTGTTCGATCTTTTTTATGGGTGGGCTGATACTTGCAGCTGTTGGCGTAGTTGGCCTCTATGTCGGAAATATTTTTACCGAAGTGAAGCATCGCCCGTTGTACGTTGTCGAAACCCAATTAAACGGGGAGGGAAAATAAATGATCGTCGTTATTGGTGCCACGAGTTTTATTGGCATGTATACAGTCGAAGAATTGATTCGTCGGGGTGAGACGGTAGTCGCAACTGGGCGAAATGAGAGGCTCAGGCCCATGCTTGAGGAGATGGGGTGCCAGTTTGCCCCCCTCGATATAACTGAGGCTAGCGATTTTGACGCATTGCCGAAGGAGGGCGTTGAAGGCGTTATTTTGTTGGCAGGATTGCTTCCCGCTAACGCAACTGCCAATCTCAGTGACGAGGAAAATGCGGCAGACTATATTGCGGTAAATACCATTGGAACCATTAATGTTCTTGAATACTGCCGTAAGTGCGGCGTGCCGAAAATAATTTCAACTACGACATATGGCGATGTGGCGGGTGCATGGGGAAGAGGTTATCCGATTACCGAAGAAGAACCGAGGAACTTTAGCTTCACGGGCGATCATGCGATGTACACGATTAGCAAGAATGCCGCATCCGACTCCATAGAGTATTACTATCAGCAGCATGGTATCCAGGGTGCCGTTTTTAGATTTCCTCCGGTATACGGAGTCGGGCCTCATGGTACGATTCTGGTAGATGGAAAACCTTATAAGTCGGGAATCCAAACCTTTATCGAAAGAGCTCAGGCTGGAGAGAATATTGAGATATGGGGCGATCCTCATATCTATCGGGATATTATTTATGTTAAGGATGTCGCTCGTGCGTTTTGCATGGCTCTCAAAAGCGACCAAACTCACGGGCTTTACAACATGACCAGCGGGGTGCCTCTGGATCTTGAAGATCAGGCCAGAGCGGTTATCGCTGTCTTTGGCGAAAACAAAGGTTCATCGATTGTTTATAGGCCAGAGAAGCAGAACAATACCCCATCATACTTGTATTGCATGGACAAGGCGAAGCGTGATTTTGGGTTTGTGCCCGAATATACTGACTATCAAAAGATGATGGTGGATTATAAGATGGAGCTGGAAAGCGGTCGTTGGACGAATTTGGAGCGAGAATCTTCTGCGACGTGGAGTGTGTCGAATGAAGCGTAAGCTCGCAATTATAGGTGCATCAGATTTTCAAAATCCGCTTATCCTGAAAGCTAAAGACATGGGTCTGGAGACACATGTCTTTGCTTGGGCTGCCGGTGATGTGGGAGAAACGACGGCGGATCACTTCTATCCTATAAGCATTACAAATCATGATGAAATTGCTGAAAAATGTCGCGAAATAGGCATTGATGGAATTTGTACTATAGGTACGGATCTTGGCAACATTGCCGTTAGCGTTGTGGCTAACAAGTTGGGTTTATGTGCAAATTCGCTCGATTGTATTGCTGTTTCGACCAATAAACATTTGATGCGCGAAGCATTTAAAAAGGGTGGGGATCCATCGCCAAAGAGCTATCAGATCAAAAATGGCGAACCAATTTGTGATTTTGATTTGGAATATCCCATAATCGTTAAACCGGTCGATCGTTCGGGCAGCCGTTCGATTACGAAGCTTAATTCGCCTGAGGGGCTTGAGGAAGCTGTTCGCTCTGCGATGGCTGTTTCGTTTGCTGGCGCCGCGGTTGTCGAAGAGTTTTTTACGGGAGTCGAATATAGTGTCGAGTTTATCTCTTGGCGGGGCGAGCATCATTTCCTTGCGCTGACAAGAAAATTTACGACCGGCGCACCGCATTTTATTGAAACGGGTCATATTGAACCAGCCAATGTGAGCGACGAGATTCTTACTCGCGTGAAATCGGTCGTTTCGCATGCCCTGGACACGCTTGGCGTTGAATATGGCGCGTCTCATTCCGAAATATTGATTAATGAAGAGGGCGGCATTCGAATTGTAGAAATCGGAAGTCGTATGGGCGGTGACTGCATCGGCAGTGATTTAGTGCCGCTTTCGACCGGTGTTGATTTTCTTGCGGCGGTTATATCGGTTGCTCTTGGTCAAGAACCTTCTTTGGATCCTGCGGCTCATTACGATGCCGCTATGATTCGATTCATGTTTTCCAAAGACGACCTGACTATTTTGAGTACCCTGCAAGAGGAATCGCCTGAGCTTGTAGAGAAGTTTTCGATTGCGGATGATTTGTCTCACGAAATCGTTGATAGTTCCAGCCGTTATGGATTCTACATTCTAAAATCCTATAACCGTGAAATCCTCGTACGGCATCTCCCCGAGGGGGCAGAAGATTGCTAGACGGGAAGGGTGGAGCTTATTTTGCACTTCATTTGCTCTTGGCTCTGTATTCATGCAGCGGCATTTTAAGCAAGCTCGCATCTGGGTATTCGTTTGCCTCCTTTGAATTCGTGCTTTGTTACGGCGGGATGATCGGTCTTTTGGGCGTTTACGCAATTTGCTGGCAACAAATAATAAAACGTTTGCCTCTTACGACCGCATATGCCAACAGGGCGGTGACGGTAATTTGGGGCATGATTTGGGGTGTGGTGATTTTCTCAGAGCATCTTTCTTTCCTTCAAGTGTTCGGGGGCCTTGTTGTCTTGGCTGGCGTTGCGCTTTATGCGTTCGAGGAAGGGAGAAGCGAAAAAGAGAATAGGGGAGGAAGCGCAGAGTGATTGACTTAAGATACGCTTTCCTGCTTCTGCTCGGCGTGCTCATTAGTGCGATCTCTCAGGTCATGCTAAAGAAAGCCGCACTTAAACAGTACGACACCCCAATAAAAGAGTACCTCAATCCCTTGGTCATCGTCGCCTACGTCATGTTTGTAGGGACAACATTCCTCTCTATCCTTGCTTACAGAGGGATACCTCTTTCGATGGGTCCGATTCTTGAAGCGACGAGCTATATATATGTGACGGTATTCGGTATGGTTATATTCCATGAAAAAATGTCAAAGGGCAAGTGGATTGCTCTTGCCCTTATAATTACTGGAATCTGTATCTACTCTTTAGGAGCTATTCGATGATTTCTTTCAATGTGCCTCCATATG
>CAKUEV010000123.1 GCA_934646845.1 uncultured Slackia sp. | reverse complement strand
AGTTCATTGACGATTGCGTACCTCTTTTTGGGCGGAACGGGCGCAGGTGCCGTGCTCGTTGCGTGCCTGCTCGATATGCTGTGGGCCCATGAACCTTTCGGTGCCGCTGCGCCATGCTCCCTTAGCGCTTCTTCGTTGCAACATCGTGCGATTGCTTTCACTTGCGCCGCCGGAACGTTCTGTTTGATTGCGGGGGCTTTGTGCCTGCTCTTCGATTTGGGCCGTCTGGACCGCGCAATCTTCCTTATTCAGAACCCCTCGTTCACCTATCTTACGTTTGGCACCGTCGCGCTCGGCTCGCTCATTGTATGTGCGGCGTTTCTTACGATGGTCCGTTTCGTGTACTTGCCTATTATTCCGGGCATTTTGGTGGCCGTGATCGAGGGCCTTGCATGCGTTTTATCGCTGGGCGTTATGCTCTACACGGGGTTGTTGCTGGAAAGCCTTGGCAGCATAAGCGCATGGAACACGCCGCTCGTGCCTGTTTTGTTTTTGCTCTCGTCGGCATCGTGCGGCATTGCGGTGGCGCTCATCTGCGCGTTCTTCGACGGCCATGCCGTGAATGGGTTCGCTGTTCCGCGAATTTTGATTATTGCGGATGCTGCTCTTGTGCTGGGCGAATTCGTCGCGACAGTGCTCTACGGGCTCCTTCCGCCCGCCAGCGCGTCATTTGCTGGCTTGGCGACGGGCGACGCGCTTGCACTCTTGCTCTGGTGGCTGGGCTTCGTCTTCTGCGGAATTGTTGCGCCCTTCGTTCTGGAGGCGCTTGCCTATAAGCGGCTTTCATTGCCGAATCGGTCGAGCCAGGCGTTTGCGTGTCTCGCCGTTGCCGCTGTTTTGGTGCTCATCGGTGGTGCGTGCCTGCGTGTGGGCGTGGCGAATGTGGGGAGCCATGCCAAAATGGAGCTTCGGGCCCCCATTGAGCGGTCCATTCAAACGAACGATGCTGGAGAGGAGTGGCTGCTATGAAAAACGATGTCTGCGACGCCTCTCTTTTCGAACTTGATGAAAACAGCAGCATTCCGCTGTGGTTGCAGTTGAAAAACCGCTTCATTTATCTCATTACGTCTGGGTACTACAAACCCGACGACAAACTTCCTACGGTGCGCGGCCTTGCCGCCGACATTGAGGTGAACTACAACACCATCTCGAAGGTTTACAAGAGTTTGGAAGCCGACGGGTATATCGAATCGAAGCGTCGCCAGGGCGCATTCGTATGCGACGTGAGCGACAAGCCGGGCGTGAGCATTTCTGCGACGGCTGAAATCGTGACGACGGAGTATGTGCGTCGATGCAGGGAACTCGGCATGACGCTCGAGGACATAGAGGCTCAATTTGCTGCGGGGATTGCGCGCGAGCGCAAAAAGCTTGAGCAAGGGGAATAAGGAGATATCCGATGTCAAACGTGAACGCGGGGAGCAAAAAGCACGAATTCTCGTCGATGATAGGGGCGTCGTCGTCCGATGCCAGCCATATTGCTGAGCCGGCGGGGTCTTCCGGGGTCGTTCGGCGCCGCGCATCGCGCAACGGCGCAATCGTGTTTGGCGTTGTCGTTTTCGCGATGGCGTTTTGCCTTGTCACGGCTTTGTGGTGGGCGCTTTCGGGGGAGGTCTCGCTTCCCGCGCTCGCTGTGGCGGCGCTCGGCGGCTGGCTTGCCGCCTCGTCGATCCACGTTGTGCTCGAATGGGAAAAGGCGGTTGTCCTGCGTTTCGGCAAATTCAATCGCGTGGCTGGTCCGGGCATCGTTTTCACTATTCCCATCGTTGAGTTTTACACACTGCGCGTCGATCAGCGCGTGGCGTCGACATATTTCGGGGCCGAAGAGACGTTGACGGGCGATCTTGTCCCCGTGAACGTTGACGCGGTGATTTTCTGGATGGTGTGGAGCGCGAAGGCCGCCTGCACCGAGGTTGAAGATTACGCGCAGGCGGTGAGCTGGATGGCTCAAACCGCTATGCGCAAGGCAATTGGCCGCACAACGGTCGCCGAGCTTGCCAGCCGTCGCGATCAACTCGATGAAGAGCTCAAAGATGCGCTCGAAGAAAAGCTCAACGATTGGGGTATTACGATCATCGATGTCGAAGTGCGCGATATCGTGATTCCCAAAGAGCTGCAACATGCCATGGCGGCGGAAGCCGTAGCCGAGCGCAAGAAGAACGCCCGTATGGTGCTCGCCGAGGCCGAGGCCGATATTTCCGACATGCTGAAAGACGCGGGCGTTGCGTATGAAGAAAGCGCCGAGGCTATGAAGCTGCGTCAAATGCATCTCGCTTACGAAAGCGTTGAGGAATCGGGCGGCACATTGGTGTTGCCGAGCTCGTTCGCCGAGGGCTTTGTAGAAGAAAAACCCTCAAAGCGGGCGTAAGGCGATAGAAAAAACCAGTTCAAGCGCAAATTATCTCAAAAAAAGAATAATGATTGTCATACGTTGTCATAGTTTTCCGATTGCCTTTTCCTATGCCGTATGGCAGACTATGACAAAGAGGAAATCGGCCGATTTCTGATAGAGGGGGACTCGGAAAACATACATGCCACAAGCGTGCAGGGGTAGGCACGCCTGGATTCTTGCGGCCAAATTCCGAATGCCCGTCATTTCTTACGCAAGGAATGGAGGAGGCATGTCAGAAGTGAAAGATCCAACGAAGGCGTTGGAATCGACTGGCATTACACGTAGGGGATTTTTGAAAACCACCGGCGCTGCAGCGCTCGGCGCGGGCGCGGTTGCCATGGGGGGCTTGGCTCCTATGACCAAGGCTGAGGCGGCCGACGCGGCTGCAACTGAAGGCGAGACGATTGTTCGCACGTCGTGCCGAGGCAATTGCGGAAGCAAGTGCCCCACGAATGTCGTTGTGCGAGATGGCAAGGTCGTGCGCGTTGCTGCGGCGGAATTGCCGGGCGACGATGCGCCGCGTCGTCGTTTTTGCGTAAAGGGCTACACGCAGCCCCAGCGCGTCTACGATCCCGATCGCTTGAAGTATCCCATGAAACGAACGGGCGAGCGTGGCGAAGGCCAATGGGAGCGCATTAGCTGGGACGAGGCAATTGACACCATCGTCGGGAAAATGGGTGCCGCCGTGCAGGAGGCTGGCGGAACGTCTATCGCGTTCTGGTCTTCCTATGGCAGCTATGGCGTTCTGAATGGCCAGATGGCTGGTTATATGTCGGTTGGCTATGGCCGTATGATTACCGCTTTGGGCGCGACGGTGCTTGGCGCCGGTGCCGACTACGCTCAGATTTACGAGCAGTCGACGCTGCTTGGCATTTCCGGTAACGACACCGCCGACATCGCCAATGCAAAAACCATTATGGCGTGGGGCGGAAACCCCGCTGAGGCGTATATCCACGATTGGCATTATGTATGTGACGCGCGCGAGAACGGCGCGAAGCTCATCACCATCGATCCGCAGTTTACGGCAAGCGCCGCGCATTCCGATATCTATGTCCCCATTCGCCCCGCAACCGACGGCGCGCTTATGTTGGGCATGGCAAACTACATTATCGACAACGAGCTCATGGATACCGATTTCATGAAGGCGAAGACGGTTTCCCCCTTCCTTATCAAGGAAGATGGCACGTATTTCCGCATGAGCGACATGGGCGTCGAGCCCACGGAAGGCCCCGTGAGCCCCACGACGGGCAAGCCGACTGTTATCAATCCGAATGTCGTGTGGGATAACGCCACCGGTGCGCTGGTCGCTGCGGCAAGCGCGACCGATCCTGCGCTCGAGGGAACTTTTGATTACCAGGGCCAGACGCTTACCACGGTTTTCCAGAAAACGAAGGATTCCACGAAGGAATATACGGTCGAAAAGGCCTCTGAGATTTGCGATATTCCCGCCGAAACGATCGAAAACCTGGCTCGCATCTATGCGACCGAGGGTCCCGTTGCTGTGCTTACGTTCCAGGGCCTTGGCCATCATGTGAACTCCCATCACAATTACAAGAACCTTGCCTATATTGCGGCTCTTACCGGAAATGCGGGCAAGCCTGGCGCCATGATGACGCGCGGATCGGGCATGTACCCGTTCAATGCGAAGGCGTATTTCATGGGCCTGGGCCTGGGCATCAACAGCACGGGCATGTATCTTCCCAAATTGATGGAAGAAAAGAAGTGGGGCCAGAAAGACGTCGACATTCGCGTTCTGTGGATGGCCAATGGCAATATGCTTTCGTGCGAATCGGGCCGCCAAGAGCTCATCGAGGCTGTTAAAAAGGTCGATTTCGTGGTGTGTGCCGATGTGAATATGACCGATTCTGCCCAATGGGCCGATATCGTGCTGCCCATTCCCCATGCGTATGAAACGGAAGATTTCGACCCGGTGTGCCCGACGCCGTATCCGACGTATTACCACAAGGCGATCGACCCGCTGTACGAATGCAAGACCGACCTTGAGATTCTGCAGCTCATTGCCGAAAAGATGGGTATGTCCAAGATTTACGGCGACGGGGCTTCGACCGAGGAGCTTATGCGCGCGGCCATGGACTCTGAAGCCAATTTGAAGTTCGGCGGCGGTTACGACGCATTCCAGGATGGAAAAGTGGGTCGCAACTACACGCATACGCCCGCGAGCCTGGTCGACACCTTCAAGGGCACCGCATCGCAGCGCTTGGAGTACTACATCGAAAAGCCTGCGCCGCGCAATAACTTCGGCCAAGAGGTGCACGACTACGAGCGCCTGCCGTATTACGAGCACGCCAACGAGTCCTACTGGGAAAACCCGCTGCGCGAGAAATATCCGCTCATGGGATGCAGCCAGCATAACAAGTATCACGTGCATTCGCAGTGCGCCTATACGCCGCTGCTGCGCGAGATCGAGCCCGAGCCCACGCTGAAAGTCAACGCGAGCGACGCTGCCGAACGCGGTATCTCGCAGGGCGATTACGTCCGCGTGTTCAACGATCGCGGCTATGCGGTGCTCAAGGCCGTGGTGACCGAGGGCATCAAGCCCGGCGTCGTTTCCATTCCTCATGGTTTCCAGGCCGATCAGTTCGTTGAAGGCCATACGCAAGACCTCACGAATATCGTGATGAACGATTTCTGCTCGAACAGCTCGTTCTATGACTTCCTGTGCGAAGTTGAGAAATACGAAGGGGGTGAGCGCTAATGGCTCACTACGGAATGGTGATTGACACCAAGCGTTGCGTGGGCTGCAATGCGTGCACCACGGCGTGCAAAATCGCCAATAACGTGCCCGAAGGCATTTTCTGGACGCGCGCTTTGACCGATGGCGGCGATGCGCCCGACACCCCGAAGGGCACGTTCCCCAACGTTCAGATGCGCTACATTACCGTGGGCTGCCAGCATTGCGAAAACCCCGCATGCACGAAGGTGTGCCCCGTTGGCGCAACGTATAAAGACCCCGAAACGGGCATCGTTCGCCAAGATTACGACAAGTGCATCGGCTGCCGTATGTGCATCGCGGCCTGCCCCTATACGGGCGTTCGCTCCTTCAATTGGCAAGAGCCGGCGTACCCGATGGACTTCGCTGTAGGCGACGCCGATGCTCCTGCGCACCAGAAGCATACGGTGGAGAAATGCACGTTCTGCTATCAGCGCCAAGCTCGCGGCGAAGTGCCTGCTTGCATGGACCTGTGCCCTGCACGCGCGCGTTTCTGGGGCGATTTGGACGATCCTGATTCTGACGTGTCGAAGCTCCTTCGCGAGCGCGAGTATATGCAGCTTCTGCCCGAAAAGGGCACGAAGCCTTCTACCTATTATTTGGTTTAAGGGAGGATGCGCTCATGACTGAAAATGAAAAAGCGGCAACCGCCGTGAAAGACGCTTCTCCCAAGCAGAAGCGTGAGACCTGGGGCGGCAAGGGCCTGAATGTCGCCATCATCGTGGCGGCTGTGCTCACCGTCGCCGGCATCGCGTGCTGGGCCATGCAGCTTTCGGGCGGCATGGTGCAGACCGGCATGCGCAACCT
>CAKUEV010000122.1 GCA_934646845.1 uncultured Slackia sp. | reverse complement strand
TCGCGGCGTCGTCGATGTCGTTGTAATCGCCCGCGTAGATTTTGCAGGGGTGGGCGAACGGCATGCCGTGGCTAATGTCGAGCGCCTCGCCTTCGGCACGGTTTCGGTCGACATCGACGAGCACGATTTCGCTGAACAGGCCGCCCTGCATGAGCGCGAATGCGCTCGACGAGCCCACGAATCCGCATCCGATAATGGCAACTTTGCGATCATTGATTGGTTTGGACATGCGCAACCCTTTCTGTCCTGCGTGGTGCGAAGCGTTTCGGCAATTATATGCGTGTGCGGTTGTTTATCGCCGGCGAACGGCGCAAATGTGGAGACACCATGGTGCGAGCCTTCCCGTTTTCCTCAATCAAGCGAGATGGAGCTTGCTTGGTTGGAGAAAGGCCTGTCCCAGCTGCAGGGCAAATCGATGCTGTCTTTGCCTTTCGGTGCTGTCGGATCCAATCTTGCTATTTGGGGATTTTCCGACCCTCTTCACAAACCGCAAGTCACCCTTGCGTTACTCGATTGTCGTGCGTGAAGATACCCTACGTTAACGAAAAGCAGGAGATGTTGAACGTGGGCGAAAACGGGAAGGCGAGCATGACGCTCGATGCGCTCGAGGTGGGCGCGTGCGCGATAATCGATGAGGTCAATGGGTCGGGCGAGCTGCGGCGCCATTTGCTCGATATGGGCCTGACGCCTGGCGTCGGCGTGCGATTGCGCAAAGTGGCGCCCATGGGCGACCCTCTGCAAGTTGAGTTGCGTGGCTACGAGCTCACCCTGCGCGTTTCCGATGCCCAGCAGGTGGCGATAACGCCTGTCGACGAGCTCCCCGCGCCCTCGTATGGCGCCGCGCCCATCGCGCCGGTGGTTGCCTCCGGGCATCCGGGCATTGGCGAGGCGGGCGCTGCGGGCGACGAGGGCGTTCGCAATGTGGGCGCGCCCATCGCGAAGGGCCAGCCCATAACGTTCGCCTTGGCCGGCAATCAGAACTGCGGCAAAACCACGCTCTTCAACCAGCTCACAGGCGCGAACCAGCATGTGGGCAATTTCCCGGGCGTGACGGTCGACAAAAAAGAAGGCCAGCTGCGTCGCCACCCCGAGGCGACCGTGGTCGACCTTCCGGGCGTATATTCGCTGTCGCCGTATTCGAATGAGGAAGTCGTTACGCGTGATTTCCTTATCGACGATGCGCCCACCGCTATTATTAACATCGTCGACGCGACCAACATCGAGCGAAACCTCTATCTTACGCTGCAGCTCATGGAGCTCAATATTCCCATGGTGCTTGCGCTGAACATGATGGACGAACTTCGCGCCAACGGCGGCTCGGTGCGCATCAACGAGCTCGAGGCCGCGCTTGGCATTCCCGTGGTGCCCATTTCCGCAGTAAAGAACGAAGGCATCGACGAGCTCGTCGACCATGCGATGCACGTTGCGCTAAATCGAGAGGTGCCCAAGCGCGTCGATTTCTGCCCGGCCGACACGGCTGAAGGCGATCCTCTTGGCGAGGTGCACCGTTGCATTCACGCGCTCATGCATGTGCTTGAGCCTGCGGCGCGCAAGGCCGGCTTGCCGCTTCGATTCGCCGCGACGAAAATGGTCGAGGGCGACTCGCTTATCGAGCGCTCGCTTGCGCTGCCCGCGGCGGAAAATGCTGCGTTGAATCAGCTCGTAGACGCGCTCGAACGTGAAGGCGGGCTCGATCGCGAGGCCGCGATGGCCAATATGCGGTTCTCGTTCATCGAACGACTGTGCGTTACCACGGTAGTGCGCCCGCATGAAAGTCGCGAGCACAAGCGCTCGGTCGCCGCGGACCGCATCCTTACAGGGCGATTCACGGCCATTCCGTGCTTCATTTTGATTATGGCGTTCGTGTTCCTTATGACATTCAGCTGGCTCGGCGCGTTTTTGTCCGATTGGCTTCAACAGGGTATCGATGTGGCGATTGCCGCGATTGGCGACGCGCTTGCGGCGGCCGAGGTGGCGCCCATGTTGTGCTCGCTCGTGACCGATGGCGTGTGTGGCGGCGTGGGCGCCGTTATTGGCTTTCTGCCGACGATCGTCACGCTGTTTTTCTTCCTGTCGATTTTGGAGGACTCGGGCTATATGGCTCGCGTGGCGTTCGTGATGGACAAGCCGCTGCGCCGCCTGGGCCTTTCGGGGCGCAGCTTTGTGCCGATGCTCATGGGCTTTGGCTGCTCGGTTCCGGCCATTATGTCGGCGCGCACCCTCTCGAGCGAGCGCGACCGCAAAATGACAATTCTTCTTGTGCCGTTTATGAGCTGTTCGGCGAAGCTGCCGATTTACGGCTTCATCGCGGCCGCGTTGTTCGAGCCCGCTGCGCGCGGCTGGGTGGTGCTGTCGTTGTACCTGCTTGGCATGGTGGTGGGCGTGCTGTATGCGCTCGCGCTGAAGCGGCTGAAATTTCATGGCGAGCCTGTGCCGTTCGTGATGGAGCTGCCGAACTATCGCCTTCCGAGCGCGAAGAGCGTGGCGCGCCTTGTGTGGGATAAGGCGAAGGGATTCATTCAGAAGGCATTCACGGTCGTGTTCATCGCGACGCTTGTCGTGTGGTTCCTGCAAACGTTCGACGCAAGCCTGTCTGTGGCGGAATCGCCCGATTCCAGCTTGCTTGCGGCTGTTGGCGGCGTGCTCGCGCCCCTGTTCGCGCCGTTGGGCTTTGGCGATTGGCGCGCATCGACGGCTTTGCTCACGGGCTTCATGGCGAAAGAGAGCGTCGTGTCTACGCTTACGGTGCTGCTTGGCGGCGATGTGAGCTTGCTGCCCACGATTTTCACGCCTGCAACGGCATATGCGTTCCTCGTGTTCACGTTGTTGTACACGCCGTGCGTTGCGGCTATCGCGACGGTGAAAAAAGAAACGAACGGTCGCACGGCGGCGAAGCTCGTTGTCGCTCAATGCGCCGTCGCGTGGGTGGTTGCGTTCTGCATCCACGCTGGCTGCCTGGCGTTTGGAATCGTGTAACGCGGATCTGGGGCGGTTCGGGTGCCGGGCGGGGCGACCTTCGGGGCCACGGTCGGCTACCGTTCGCCTTCGGCTCACTATGCGCCGCCCTGGCGGTGCTTCATTTTGGAATGAAGAGCAAGAATGAACACCGACGACCCCGAAGACCGCCCCGCCCGGCACCCGAACCGCGATGATGAAGCGGACGGCCTCGGCGGGAAGCAAGAAAGCGCCGCTGGAACCATCCGGCGGCGCTTTCTGCATTAAATCGTGCCCAAGGCTTGGGCGACGTCGGCGATCAAGTCGTCGGTCGCTTCAAGGCCGCAGCTCAAACGCACCATATCGGGGCTGATGCCGCACGCCTCGAGCTCGGCATCGTTCATTTGGCGATGCGTGGCATTGGCGGGGTGCAGGCAGCACGTGCGCGCATCGGCTACATGCGTGGCAATTTGCGCGAGCTTCAGGCTCTTCATGAACTGCTCGGCCGCCGCGCGTCCGCCGGTGAAGCCGAAGCTCACCACACCGCAGGTGCCATTCGGCATGTATTTCTTCGCCAGGTCGTAGTACTTGTCGCCTTCGAGACCCGGGTAGCTTACGAAGCGAATCTTCGGGTGGCTCTTCAGGAATTCCGCCATGGCCAGGCCGTTCTTGCAATGCTGAGGCATGCGCACATGCAGGCTTTCCAGAGAACTGTTCAGGAAGAACGCCGCTTGCGGGTTCTGCATGGGGCCCAGGTCGCGCATCAGTTGAGCAGTGGCCTTCGTGATGAATGCTCCCTCGAGGCCGAATTTTTCCGCATACGTTACGCCGTGATAGCTTTCGTCGGGCGTGGTGAGGCCGGGGAATTTATCGGCATGCGCCATCCAGTCGAATTTGCCGGCGTCGACAATCGCGCCGCCAAGATAAGCCGCGTGGCCATCCATGTACTTGGTGGTGGAGTGCGTCACGATGTCGGCGCCCCATTCGATGGGTCGGCAATTCACGGGCGTGGGGAAGGTGTTGTCGACCATGAGCGGCACGCCATGCGCATGCGCGGCATTCGCGAATCGCTCAATGTCGAGCACGGCGAGCGCGGGGTTGGCGATAGTTTCGCCGAACACGAGCTTGGTGTTGGGCTGGAAGGCCGCCTCGAGCTCCTCGTCGGTGCAGTCGGGGGCAACGAACGTGCAGCTCAGGCCCATGCGGCCCATGGTGTGGGCGAGCAGGTTGTACGTGCCGCCGTAAATTGCCGAGCTCGCCACCACGTGGTCGCCCATGCCGGCGACATTGAAGATGGCCAAGAAGTTTGCCGCCATGCCAGAGCTTGTGAGCATGGCTGCCGTGCCACCTTCCATTTCGGCGATTTTTGCGGCAACGAGGTCGCACGTGGGGTTTTGCAGGCGGCTGTAGAAATAGCCCGACTCTTCCAGATCGAAGAGCTTGCCCATATGCTCCGAGGTGTCATATTTCCAGGTGGTTGACTGGTAAATGGGGACCTGGCGCGGTTCGGCGTCGCCGGGATGGTAACCGCCTTGCACGCATGTAGTACCGAGTTCGGTCATAGCGTTGCCTCCTTCAGGTGTGCCGCCCTTTGACGGCGCATTGTATGGTGCGAAAAAGTATAAACCCCAATACCCTTAGGTATTAAGTGTTTCTCTCGGGTGATAAAAGAACGCATGAATCGTCTAGAAACACGGGCGGGCGTTGTCGTGCCTGCGGCATTGCAGGTTCGCACGGGGCTTCTGTGCTGGCTGTTTCCCTTGTTTCTTAACGGTGCGGCTTCATCGAGGCTCCGTGCCGTCGCGTTATCGACAGCAAGGTGACCGATTTGGGGCTTCATTCGCCCTTTTATTTCTTGTTTCAGTGGACGCTGCCGCTGCTATTTTCTTGCTTGTGATGTCATTCCGACTTATTTCCCTGGTTAACATAGCGCTACAATGGCAGGCGGTTTAACGAGCGGCTTGTCCGCTTCCCCATATATGTTAGGAGCATGCCATGCCCATTCGAATTCCCGATGCCTTGCCGGCGACCTCTATTTTGGAGGGGGAGAATATCTTCGTCATGACGGAGCATCGCGCGATGCACCAGGATATTCGTCCGCTGCGCGTGCTGCTGCTTAACCTCATGCCCACCAAAATCGTCACTGAAACGCAAATCATGCGCAAGCTGTCGAACACCCCGTTGCAAATTGAGGTCGACTTGCTTCGCATTGCGAGCCATAAGTCCAAGAATGTTTCAGCCGATCATCTCGAGACGTTCTACCGCACGTTTGACCAGGTGCGTGATCTTCGCTACGACGGTATGATCATTACGGGAGCCCCCGTTGAGACCCTCGATTTCGAGAGCGTTGACTACTGGCCCGAGCTCGTTGAAATCATGGACTGGAGCCTTACCAATGTTCACAGCGTGTTCCATGTGTGCTGGGGCGCGCAGGCTGCGCTGTACCACCACTACGGCGTGCCCAAGCACAACTTGCCCGAGAAGTGCTTCGGCGTTTTCGAGAATCGCCTGATCAAGCCTTCGTCTCCGCTGGTGCGTGGCTTTAACGATATTTCAATGATGCCGCACTCGCGCAACTCCGAAACGCGCTACGAGGACATCGTCGCCAACCAGAAGCTCGAGGTTATCTCGTATTCCGACGAATGCGGCGTCTCGATTGCCAAGAGCATTGATTCCAAGCACTTCTTCGTGTTCGGCCACCCTGAATACGATCGCGATACTCTCAAGCTCGAATACGACCGCGACGTTGCCAAGGGCATCGATATCAAGGTTCCGAAGAATTACTACCCCAACGACGACCCCTCGCAAGATCCCATTGTGAGCTGGCGTGCCGAGGGCCAGCTTATTTACACGAATTGGCTGAACTACTACGTGTACCAGACCACGCCTTACGACTTGGGCACGCTGTAATGTTTGGGGCGGCCGGGGGCTGGAGTGCCTCCGGCCGCTTTTGCGTAAACGAAACCTGCGAAAAGTGACAAAAGTTGCGAATTCGGGGGCATCGTTTGCCTCGTCAGTTGACTGGCGACCTATAAATGCAATGTATATATGG
>CAKUEV010000121.1 GCA_934646845.1 uncultured Slackia sp. | reverse complement strand
ACGGCATAGCCGCCTTCGCGCATCGCCTCGAGCACATAGCGGTCGCCCACCTTGGTCTGCAGCACGTCAATGCCATGGGCTTCCATGGCGCGCACGAAGCCCAAATTGGTCATAACGGTGGAGACCGCCGTGTTGTGGGGCAGCTCGCCGCGATTCTTCAAATCGACCGCAAGCACCGCCTCGACGATGTCGCCATCGATCTCGGTGCCGTCTTTTGCCATGAGCATCACGCGGTCGGCGTCGCCATCGTGGGCAATGCCCACGTCAGCGCCGCATTCGGCCATAAGCTCAGTCAGGGGGCCCAAATGGGTGGAGCCGCAATTGACGTTGATGTCGGTACCATCATAGTCATCGTTGATCACGGTGACTTCCGCACCCAAACGGCGCAGCGCCTCTGCGCTCGTGAGGGATGACGCGCCATGGCCCGTATCGAGTGCAACGTGAAGCCCGTCGAAGTTGATTCCCTGGCTCGTCACCGTTTCGACCGCATGGTTGATATACATCTCGCACGCGTCCTCGACTTCAAGAGCAACGCCAACCTCGTCGCCCACAGGCATTTCGGCTTCCTCGCCCGCCTCTTTCGCACGCGCGATTTGGCCCTCAACGCCGCCATCGGCAATGAATTTCTCGATTTCATCTTCAACCGCGTCGGGAAGCTTGAAGCCATTCGCGTCGAAGAACTTGATGCCGTTGTACTCCGGCGGATTATGCGATGCGGAAATCACGATGCCGCCATCGGCATGCAGTTCGCGAACCAGCAGCGCCACGGCCGGCGTAGGAATAACCCCCGTAAGCAACGCATCGCCACCTGCACTCGTAATGCCGGCAACCACCGCCGCCTCGAGCATGTCGCCACTTTTGCGCGTATCTTTGCCCACGACAATGGTCTTGCCCATAAACGATGCCGCAGCCTGCCCAAGCCTATAAGACAATTCGCAGGTAAGGTCGACGTTCGCCACGCCACGCACGCCATCGGTTCCAAAAAGTCGGGCCATTGCTTCTCCAATCCTTGTGAAAGCTCCCTCGCAAGGCCTTGAAACATCGCCTCGCAAGATGGCAAAGGGCGCCCGCGCGCCCCTCGAACTTTTGTATTCTACCACTCGCGGCCGCAATGCACTGCACGCCAGACCGCCAAACCATATCGAGCGGCAAACGGGGGCATCGCGCATAATTGCACTATCGTCGTTGAGCTAAATTCGTAAAGAGCCGCAACGCAGCCAAAAGCATCGATACAATATCGATCAAGAAACGTTACGTCGAACCTTTGCAAAGGAAGACCTATGGAACTCAAGCAAATCGCAAGCTTCGCCGTCGATCACACCAAGCTCGTTGAAGGCATGTACACCTCGCGCGTTGACGGCGACGTGACCACCTATGACATTCGCATGGTCAAGCCGAACTGCGGCACGTATCTGCCCTACCCCGCCATCCATAGCTTCGAGCACCTGTTCGCAACGTATGTGCGCTCGAGCGAGCTTTCCGACCACGTCATCTACGTTGGTCCTATGGGATGCCGTACCGGCTTCTATTTCCTCGTGCGCGACATGGAACCCGAGGTCGCCATCAAGCTCGTCAACGACATGCTCGCATTCATCGCCGGCTTCGAGGGCGATGTGCCCGGCGCCACCGAAAAGGAGTGCGGCAACTTCCGAGAGCAAGACCTCGAAGGCGCCAAAGCAATCGCACGCAAGATGATTCCCGTTCTGAAAAGCTGGACGCCCGCCGACTGCGCCTACGAAAAATAGTCAAGGCTCGGATACTCCAGTCTCAAAGGCGCACGTTGGCAGCGCGGAACCTGGCTTCAGTCGGTCGTTTCCGCGCATCTCGTCGAGCGCGCCTTGTCTCGTTTCATTCACAATAAATCGAAGCAAAAGGCCCGATGGATATACCCATCGGGCCTTCGTGTTCCGCGCAGTATTTTGGCGCATAAGTTCCTATGGGCTCGCTTTTCCTCGATTCCCAACCAAACTGCGGCATGCATAAAAGAAAGGCCCGCCGCATAAGCGACGAGCCTTTCCATTTCGCGTGAAGTAAGCGAGCAGATTAGCGCTTGCTGAACTGCGGGCGCTTGCGGGCCTTCTTCAGGCCGTACTTCTTGCGCTCGACCATACGAGGGTCGCGAGTGAGGAAGCCAGCCTTCTTCAGCTCGGGACGATACTCGCCGGCCTGCAGCAGCGCGCGGCTGATGCCGTGGCGCAGAGCGCCAGCCTGACCAGAGATGCCGCCGCCATTGCACAGGGCGATGACGTCGAAGTGATCCTGGGTGTCGGTAACCTTGAACGGCATGGTGGCGTAGTTCACCAGGGCCTCACGGCCGAAGTAGTTCATAGCCTCACGACCATTGACGGTAACCTTGCCGGTGCCGGGAACCAAGCGGACGCGAGCAACGGCGTTCTTGCGACGGCCAGTGCCGTAATAGACAGCTTCGTTTGCCATTGTTACTTCTCCTCCAGCTTGATCTCGACGGGCTTCTGAGCGGCATGCGGATGCTCGGGGCCAGCGTAGACCTTGAGCTTGCTGAGCTGCTTGCGGCCGAGAGTGTTCTTCGGCAGCATGCCCTTAACCGCGTGCTCGATGACGCGCTCGGGATGCTTCTCGATAGCCTCGGTGAAGGTTTCGCACTTCTGTCCACCGGGGTAGCCGGAGTGACGGTAGTACTTCTTGTCGAGAGCCTTGTTGCCCGTGACGCGCACCTTCTCGGCATTGATGACGATGACGAAGTCGCCCGTGTCAACATGCGGAGTAAACTGCGGCTTGTTCTTGCCACGGAGAATGTGGGCAGCCTTAGCGGCAACCTTGCCCAGCACCTGGTCGGCGGCGTCGATAACGACCCACTCGCGCTCAACCTCTTGAGGCTTTGCGTAATACGTCTTCACGATTTCCTCCAAATACGTTTGTTCTGGTTCAAAAGTGCTGCTTTACGAAACTGTTCGGTTTCCTACGCCAAACCAACGGTCCAGAATCTGGACATTCTTTCGCGCTGTGTCCCGTTTTGAGCAGCGTTTAGCGGGGCTTTTGAAAGCGAACTTTTGCAGAATACAAGGGAAATCGCCGTGAGTCAATGAATAATTTGGCGTTTCACCAGGCTATGAGCCGTTCTTCACGAAATCGCAATAAATGGAAGAAGCTCGCGAAAGAGCCGAGGATTGCCCAAAGCCCCAATGCAATGGAACGCCGAAGCGACCCCGTACTTTTATATAGGTATGTGAGCGTGGAAAAGAAATGGAGCCCGCGACCGGACTTGAACCGGTGACCTCTTCGTTACCAACGAAGTGCTCTACCGACTGAGCTACACGGGCAAAACTGGTGGGCGCGCTAGGATTCGAACCTAGGTAAGCAGAGCTAACGGGTTTACAGCCCGTCCCCTTTAACCACTCGGGCACACGCCCAGCAGTGCGAGGTGGAATTGTAGCGTAAAAATGCCGCCTTCCGCCGAGAATTCCTGTGGAACTTCATTCTTTTTTATCGAGATGCATGTTTCACGATTAGAAACGGACTAATATGCACAAAACCGATTTTTTATGCAATGCAATCAAAGGAGCAGCACATGATTAAAGCAGGAATCATGGGGGCAACGGGCTACGCCGGAGCCGAAGTGCTGCGAATTTGCGCAAACCATCCCGAATTCGACGTTTCTGTTATCACGTCCGATTCCGAAGCTGGGCAACGCATCGTCGACATATATCCCGCTTTCCGCGGCGTATACGACGAATTGACGCTCGAGCCACATACGACCGATTCGCTTCTATCATGCGACGTTGTGTTCATGGGCGTGCCGCACAAAGCCGGCATGCTCCACGCGCCGCGTCTCGTGAATGCGGGCGTGACATGCATCGACCTTTCGGCCGACTTCCGCTTCGCCAATGCTGCCGATTACGAAGCCGCCTACCATGTGCCGCATGCGGCACCCGAGTTGCTCGAGCGCGCAACGTTCGGCCAGCCCGAAACCAACCGCGCCGCCCTTGACGTACTTGCAGCGCGCCATGCCGCGGGCGAGGCCGTTATCGTCGGCTGCGCCGGTTGCTATGTGACCGCCTCTATTTTGGCGGCAACTCCCGCACTTGCCGCAGGCTTCGTCAATCCCAATGCGCCCATCATCATCGATGCCATCTCCGGCATCACGGGCGCGGGCCGCAAGCCAAGCGCACGCACTCACTACTGCTCCGACGACGAATCGCTCGAAGCGTATGGCCTGCCGCTCCATCGCCATCAGCCCGAGATTGCGCTTTCCTACGGTCGCACCCTTTCCGCCGCCAACGTTCCCGTGGCAGGCGACGCATCTGTGCGTCCTGCACCTGCGCATGTGATTTTCACGCCGCATTTGGCGCCGCTTAAGCGCGGCATTCTCGCCACGGTGTATTTGCCGATCGCCGAAGGCGTCGAGTTCGATGATGAAACCCTCCATCGCGCTTACGAGGACGCCTATAGAGCGTCGAACCTCGTCACTGCCCTGCCCCAAGGCGTATGGCCCAAAACCGGCTCGGTATCAGGCACGGCTCGCGCGCACGTCAATGCGTCGCTGAACCGCGACGAGCGCATGATCGTCGCCATGGCCGCCATCGACAACTTGGGAAAGGGCGCCGCCGGCCAAGCCGTGCAGTGCGCGAACATCATCTTCGGGCTCGCCGAAGATGCAGGATTGGGCGGCGTGGCATGCGCATCGTAGCAAACAGAACAGCCATGCTTTCCTTGAGGAGGAACGAGCGACGAAGCTAGGCGTTCGCCGTCCGTCGCCTTAATCAGGCGCGCACGCACAACAACGAAGCGCGCCTGTCTTCGGCTCGGCGCATACGCCCTGCCCCACACTTCCACACCTTCTTTCCCCGATGCATGCCTGCTCGGCGCTGCATGCGCTCGGCAGACCTCAAGGAGTCCTATGAAATTCACAAAAACCGGCGTTCGCAGCGCCAACTACGCCGCCAAAGTCAACCTGCTCGTCGAAGCGCTGCCGTGGATTAAAAACACCACGGGCAAAACCGTACTGATTAAATACGGCGGATCGGCCATGGAGAACCCCGAACTCATGGCGCAAGTCATGACCGATATCGTTCTGCTGAAAATTATCGGCATGAGGCCGATTATCGTGCATGGCGGCGGCAAAGACATCTCCGCAGCATTCGAGAAAAGCGGCATGCCCGTTGAATTCAAAGACGGCCTGCGCGTGACGCCCGATGACGCAATGGAGCTTGTGCGCATGGTGCTCGTGGGTAGCGTGAATCGCCGCTTAGTCGACGCCATCAACGTACACGGGCATCTCGCTGTGGGCGTAAGCGGCGGCGACGGCTGCACTATTCGCGCCACGCAGCTCGACCCCGAGCTTGGCCGCGTCGGTCAAATCACGGGCATCGACCCCACGTACCTCGAGCATCTCGTCAACGACGATTACATTCCCATCGTGGCGTCCGTCGCGGCGGGCGACGACGGCAAGCCCTTCAACATCAACGCCGATATCGCGGCGGGGCATTTGGCCGCTGCGCTGCATGCGCACAAGATTATTTTTCTTTCCGACGTCGACGGCCTCTATAAGGATTTCAGCAACAAAGACACCCTTATCTCTTCGCTTACGTCGGACGAGGCGCGCGACCTCGTCGAATCGGGCACGCTATCCAGCGGCATGATTCCGAAAATCGAAGCCTGCCTCGCCGCGCTTGATGCAGGCATCCCCGCCGCGCACATCATTAACGGCACCATGCCACATGCGCTTTTGCTCGAGCTGCTCACCGACCACGGTGTGGGCACCATGATGAAGCCGAGCACGCCCGATGAAACCTACCAAGCACAGCCGCTCGATGCGCTTGCAAGCCGCCTCGACGCCAATGTCGACACCGATCAGGAATAGCGATTTCCACCAAACTAAACGCGCATATTCGCGTCGAAAGAAGGGATCTTTCATGAGCCTCGCACAACAGCAAGAACTTGAATCGAAATACATGATGGGCACTTTCGCCCGCAAGCCGGTCGAATTCGTGAGCGGCAACGGCATGACGCTTACCGACGACAAAGGCAAGCACTACCTCGACTTCATTGGCGGCATCGGCGTTATTAGCCTGGGCCACTG
>CAKUEV010000120.1 GCA_934646845.1 uncultured Slackia sp. | reverse complement strand
TTGGGTTTTTATTGGTGCTATATGCGGGTTGTCTACTATTATCCCAGTTCAATAGCTTGTAAGTTATCGATTTTACCCACGTGCTCTACAACGTTTCTGCATTATTGACGAAAGGTCGCCATTGGCGCTCGATTTCCAATTGTCGAAAAGGGGGTCGAAAGCCCCTAGCGTAAAGCTAATGCCCAAAAAGTGACAAAAGTTGCGAATTCGGGGGCACTCAAGCCCAAGGTCTTATTTGCGTGACTTGCAAAACCCCAGGTCGCGGTTGACCGATGCGGTCTTCGCGAGCGACGATTGGAGCTTGCGACGCTCTTTTTCCTCGAAATAGGGCGTTTTACGCCCCCGAATTCGCAACTTTTGGCGCTTTTAGCCGTTTTGGTTTACGCTAGGTCGTCGTCGGTGAGCCATCCCAGGTTTGTTATGGCGCGCTCGACCTGTTGCCCAGCTCGCTCTGACAGAGTGTGTTGCTTTCTGTGGACCCCATCGCGATGAAGGAGCTCCATTCGCAGGAGCTTTTGCTTTGCGTAGAACATTGCGGGCTTCGCGATGCGCACGCGCTTTTTCGCGGCGGCGGCAATGTGCGCCGCAATTTTATCCATCTCCGTTTTTGAATTCAGCTGGCTCGAGGTGAGAGTTATGACCTGGAATCCCGAGGTCGTAAAGGCATTTTTGCGCCGTGCGTCATTCGATATTCGCGCTTCTTGGTTATGGAAGGCTTTGCTGTCGTATTCGACGATGATCTTGGCTTTCGGCCATGCGATATCGGGCTCAAGTTGATCAATCCCCGCCATTTTGCGAGCCTTGGGAGTCAGTGCGATTTTACGATTGAGCCGAGCGCCCGAAAGAGAATATCCTCCCCGTTGCTGGGGTAGGGTGAACAAGAGAATGGCCGCGGTTTCCATGGGCGAGCGAGAGCGGTCGTGGGCGTATTTCACTGCCTGGGTCGTTTTTGCGATTCCTGTAAGCCCTTTGGCTCGTTGGCAAAAAGCGGCGATTTTCGCGACGCTTGTGAGTGGCGCACGTTTGACGAGGGGATTTTCGAGCGATTCGTTGATGGTGAAGAGCCCGCAAAACTCGCAGATGACGCAAACGAGCTCGATGAACGACAACAGGGGCGCAATTTGGACGAGGGTGAGTTCGGGAGACGTGATGCGCTGTTCGGGAGATATTGAGCAGATGGACCCGAACGGCAACTCTTGATATGCGACGTGTCGTACTGCGGGTTCGTTTGTGCGCTTGTGCTTAACCGAGGTGAGGCCATGCAAGGGGCGCGACAGGGCGCCTATGCCGGTAAGCCAATCGAAATCGGCAACGGTGAAGTTTGGCGGCGCGATGGTCGTGCGGCTCGGCTCGGGCACAACAAAACCGGGCGTGCCAACGAGACGCCAATATTCGAACGCCGAGATATGGGACAGAAGACTCGTCATGCGGCCTCCGTTTCTCAAAAAGGTGTCTGCATTGTAGCGCCTGGCGCGGTCGGTGGCGAGAGCTTGCAGGGAGGGGTTGATAGGATTTCGGACGGGTTGCCCCGTTTGCCGGCTTGCCCAGTGGGTGGTTTTGTCCGATGGGCGGCTTGCCTGATAACTGGCTTGCCCAATGTGCGGTTTGCCCGGTGGTCTGCTTGCATCGCGCAGTGTCCGGTCGTGCTTGCGGCTATTTCCGGGGCGCCCGCAGCGTCTGGGCTGTTTTTCGTGCGCAACGCTTGGAGACGTAGAGCGAAGATTGCCCGCTGGAAAACGAAAGTGCCTCTGAATGCGATGCTGGGGTTAAGATAGGTAAATTCGAAGCGCCGATTGACGGAATCGATTGGCGCGGTTCGTTGGATAAAGGGGGACTCATGAAGGTTCTTATGGTCAATGGCAGCCCGAAGTCGAAGGGCAATACGGCCGCGGCGCTCGCCGAAGTCGGCGCGGCACTTGAAGGCCACGGTATCGAATGGGAGGTGTTCCAGCTGGGCGCTGCTCCCGTGCGTGATTGCATCGGTTGCGGCAAGTGCAGCGAGCTCGATTGCGCGTGCGTATTCGATGACGACATGGTTAATGAGCTCATCAAAGCCGCCCAGCAGGCCGATGGTTTCGTATTTGGCACGCCGGTGTATTATGCGCATCCCACCGGCCGCATTCTGTCGGTGCTCGACCGCGCGTTCTATGCAGGCGGGGCGGCATTCGAGCATAAGCCAGGTGCGGCGATCGCCGTGGCTCGCCGCGGAGGCATCACGGCATCGTTCGACGTGCTCAATAAATATTTCACCATCAAGCAAATGCCCGTTGTGGCGTCGACCTATTGGAACGGCGTGCACGGACGTGTGCCGGGCGAAGCCGCGCTCGATGAGGAAGGCATGCGCACGATGCGCAATATCGGCCACAACATGGCATGGATGCTGAAGTGCATCGAGCTCGGCCGCGAAAACGGCATCGAGCCGCCCGTTGCCGAAACCGGCGCGATGACCAGCTTCATTCGCTAGGAGCCCGCGAGTCGGCTTCGGCGGGAACGCGCGCAAGGCGAATTGAACGCGCCTGGCTGGCGGCGGCGGTTCTCGCCTGCTACGGTTCTCGTTCTATGCCGCGACCGCCTTCTGGTGCTTGGCGGCCTGCGCCTGCGCCTGGCGAACGCCGGCGTAGGCGCGATGCCTCGCGAAGAAGAACAGCGCAATCATGGTGGTGCCGGTGACGGTCCACGTGATGGGATAGATGTTCATGAGCGAGGTGTAGTCGTTCATCGACGGGAACACCCAGAAAATGAACGCGATGCGCAGCAGGCACGATCCCACGATAACCACGATGGTGGGCAGCACCGACCAACCCATGCCGCGCATGGCGCCTGCGGTCACCTCGTAGGTCGATGTCATGCATTCGAGCAGCTCAACGTGCCACATGCGAATGGTGCCGTAGCCAAGCGCGGCGGCCTCGGTCGTGAACGCGCCGAGCGAGATATTGCCCAGGCCAACGAAAATCGCGCTCAGGGTAAAGGCGCTCAACACCGCCGCCGCCATGCAAATGCGCACGATGGAGTCGCATCGCTTGAGATTGCCCGCGGCGAAGTTCTGCCCGATAAACGTCACAGCCGCTTGCGAGAACGCGCTCACGAAGAAGTACGTGTAGTACTCGTAGTTCATGGTGGCCGCCGAGCCTGCGGTGGAATCGGCGCCGAAGCTGTTGATCGCTGCTTGGATAATGACGTTGGAAAGCGAAAAGACCATCGACTGAAGGCCTGATGGCAGGCCGATATACAAAATCATCTTGAGCGCTTTGCGATCGACGGCCAGACGGCGCGGCTCAAGGCGGAACGCGTCTTCCTCATGCAGCAGCATCCGAATGACGATGGCCGCGGAAAGCGCGTTCGAGATGTCGGTCGCAATCGCGATGCCGATGACGCCGGCATTGAAAACAGTGACCGCAATTACGTTGAGCACCACGTTGAGCAGCATCGCGGCAGCGAGCGCGTACAGCGGGCGTCGGGTGTCGCCTTTCGCGCGCAGCACGGCCGAGCCGAAATTGTACGCGAGGAAGAACACGCTGCCCGCGAAATAGATGCGCAAGTACCACGCGGCCTCTTCGGTTGCCTCGGCAGGCATGCCGATGGCGTCGAGAATGGGTCCGGTAATGAGCATTCCAACGACAGTGAGCAGGGCGCCGCATACAAGCGTGAGCACGGCGGTCGTTTGTACCGCGCTCTTCACGAGGTCCATGCGCCCGTGGCCGATTCGAATGGCGATTGCGACGTTCGCGCCGACTGACAGGCCTACGAAAAGGCCGATGAGCAGGGAAATGACCGGTGCCACGCCACCGACGGCCGCCAGGGCGCCGCTATTGATGAATCGTCCGGCGACAACGGCGTCGGCGGAATTGAACAGCTGCGAGATGATCGACGAAAGCGCCAGCGGAACGGCGAATATGATGATCTTGCCCAAAAGGGGGCCGTGCAGCATGTCGATGCTGTTGGTCTTTTTCGGCTGTGCAGGGGTTTTGGCTGTTTCGAGCTCGGGCGAGGCGGAGGCGGTGTTGTCTGTGGTGCTCATTGACGCTGGCGTCGCTTTCCGCGCTTGAGGCGCTTTGTTTCGAGTGTGTTTCAGGTGCTCAAAGGGTATAACACCTTTGCCTGGTCAAGGGGCAGTGAATACACGAAGCGCACACGCAACGCCCGCAGGTCGCACAAACGTTGCGCTGCGATGGCGCTTCAGGTCTCGAAAAATGCGTGCCGTCTATTGAAGCGTGAGCGCGTGCTCCTCTTCCGCAATGTCGCTCTCGTCGAATTCGTAGTCTTTGCCGGGCAGAATCGCATTCAGAATGATGCCGGCGAGCGAGCCGATGGCCAGGCCTGAAAGCGAAATCACGATGTCGGAAACCTCGAAAGTAATTGCTCCAGCCGCGCTGTAGGCGATGCCGATGGACAGCACGAGCACGATGGCGGCCACAAGCACGTTGCGGCTTTTCTGGAAGTCGACGTGGTTTTCGACGAGATTGCGCACGCCCACGGCCGAGATCATGCCGTAGAGCACGAGCGACACACCGCCGATCACGCACGAAGGCATGGCGCCAATCACGGCGGCGAATTTCGGGCTGAATGAAAGCACGATTGCGCAGCACGCCGCGATTCGCACGACGCGCGCGTCGAACACGCGGGTCAGCGCGAGCACGCCGGTGTTTTCGCCGTAGGTGGTGTTGGCCGGGGCGCCGAACAGCGAGGCCAAAATGGTGGCGAGGCCGTCGCCGAGCAGCGTGCGGTGCAGGCCCGGGTTGGCGATGAAGTTGCGCTCACATGTGGAGCTGATCGCCGAGATGTCGCCGATATGCTCGATCATCGTGGCGAAGGCGAGCGGCATGATAGTGATGATCGCGGTAATGGCGAGGCCCGTGTCGAAGCCAGGGCCAAACAGCGAGAATACGGTGTTGTCCCAGCTGAACGGCAGGCCGATCCACGCGGCTTCGGCCACGCCCGAGAAATCAACCTCGCCCATGGCGGCTGCGGTGGCGTAGCTTACCACCACGCCGATAAGGATGGGGATGATTTTCACCATGCCGCGTCCCCAAATATTGCATACCACGATGGTTGCGATGGCGATAATCGCCACGACCCAATTGGTGGAGCAGTTCGCGATGGCTGAGCTTGCCAGAATGAGGCCGATGCAAATCACGATGGGGCCCGTGACCACGGGAGGGAAGAAACGCATGACGCGCGCGGGGCCGAATGCGCGGAAGAGCGCCGAAAGCACCAGATAAAGCAGGCCGGCGCATGCAACGCCGAGGCATGCGTAGGGCAGAAGCTCGGCCTCGCCGTTGGGAGCGATGGCGGCGTAGCCTGCGATGAACGCGAACGACGAGCCCAAAAACGCTGGCACCTTGCCCTTGGCCAGAATATGGAAGAGCAGCGTGCCCAGGCCGGCGAACAGCAGCGTGTCGCTTACCGAAAGGCCCGTGAGCACCGGCACCAAAATGGTGGCGCCGAACATCGCGAACATGTGTTGGATTCCCAGCACGAACATGCGCGGCTTGCCGAGGGTGGTTGCGTCGTAGACGGCGCGCGGGGTTTCGGACCCCGAAGTGGCGCGGGCGGTATCGCTCATGGTTTGCCTTTCTGAAAGATTTCAAATCGTCTTATGATAAGGCTTCGAAGGGCCGCTCGCTCTTTGAAATACGGTTTTCCGCGCGTCAATTCGGCTGGGGGCTATTCCCAGCCCTTCCATACATCGGGCTGATAGCCGACTGTGGCTTGGCGTCCGTTGCGCACGATGGGCTCGCGCAGTATTTGCTGATTTTCGAGCACCTTATCGAATTTCTGGTCGGCGCCGAGATACTGCACGAGCGCAACCGTGTCGGCGTCTTTGGCCGACGGGTCGATGAGCGCGTCAATGCCGCCTGCCGCGCGAGCGACGCTTTCGAGCTCACCTTTGCTCAGGCCTTTCTCTTTCAGGTCGACGAACTGGAATTTCACGCGGCGCTCCTTGAAATAGCGCTGCGCCTTTTTGGTGTCGAAGCTTTTCTTGGTGCCAAAGATTTGGATGTTCATGTTCGAGCCTTTTCGGTCAAGCAGGTACTTCTCCTGCGAATATGACAAAAACAATGTCGTCAGT
>CAKUEV010000119.1 GCA_934646845.1 uncultured Slackia sp. | reverse complement strand
TCGGGAGTTTGGTTCGTAGTATCGTCGGCCATTTCTTCCTTCTTTCTTCAGGTTGCCACCGGCATCGTCCAACCCCCCTTGAACCCCGCTGAGACGGGATGCCGGCATGTATGCTTCGTTGCGATAATAGCACTTTATTCCCGAAATAGAATAACGCCAGCCGTGGTCGGCTGGCGTTACTGATGCAGTTGGTGCCTTTTAAGTTTATTTGGTCGCGCTACCCGGCAGCGCCGGTTCCACCCGTACCGCCCGCTGTCCCTGATCCAGGTGTCGAGGACGACCCCGGGTCGGGAGTAGGAGTACCACCTCCCGTGGTACCTCCCGGGGTTTCACCAGCAGCACCTCCCGGCGTTTCGCCCGTAGCGCCACCCGTGGAGCCTCCCGGCGTTTCACCAGCGGTGCCTCCCGGCGTTTCACCCGGGGTTTCCTCGGTAGTCTCCTCGGTCGCTTCCTCTTCCTTCTTCTCCTTGTCCTCATCTTCGTCTTCGGACTTGCCGCCGCCCTTATATGCGGAATTGTAGTTCGGAGCGGAAGCCGACTTGAAATCTTCGTTCGGCTGGCCTTGCAGGCATGCGCTTATGAGGTCGCGCCAAATCTCTTGGCACCACGTGTTCGTTTCAAGCTGAACGCTGTTGTCACGCGAACCCGTCCATACAGCGCAAGAGAGTTGCGGAGTGTAACCGACGAACCACAAATCGTGCCAATCGTCGGTCGTACCCGTTTTGCCGGCAGCGATTTGGCCCGAAGGCAAAGCCGCGGCATTCGCGGTGCCATACGAAGCGTTGTAGATAACGCCCTCGAGCACCTGGGTTACTGCATATGCCACGGAGTCGGTAATGACCTGCTTGCCCTCGACACCAGCGGTATTGTCGACGAGCACGTTGCCAGACCTATCGGTCACCTTCATGATGCCCGTGGGGTCGCGATGCACGCCACCTGCGGCAAACGTTCCATAAGCGCCCGCCATTTGGGTGGTGTTGGCGTTATAGACGCCAAGGGTAATCGTTGGGGCGGTGCCAAGGTTGTCGCCGTCAAGACCAAGACGCTCAGCCACCGATTTCACCGATTCGGGCGTAACGCCACTCGACGTGTCGGTAATGAGGCGCATGAAGCCCGTGTTCGACGAAACGGCAGTCATGTTCGCGATGGAGAGATTGCCGTAGTTCTGCTTACCGTAGTTATAGATTTTCGCGCCGTTGACTTCTACCGGGCCGTTGCAATTCATGTACGTCGTTTGCGGATTGATGCCCTTTTCGATGGCATCGGTAACCGTAAACGCCTTGAATGTCGAGCCCGTTTGCGTGCCCGATTTGCTTGTGGCGATGTTGTACTGATCGGCATCGTAATCTTTGCCGCCGATCATGGCTTTGATAAAGCCCGTATTGGGATCGACGAGCGTGAGCGCGAATTCCTGATTGCTGGCCGCAAGGCGCCCGGAATCGTACTGCTTCTGCACGGCGGCTTCGGCGTAGCCCTGCATTTCAGGATCGATGGTGGTCACAATTTGCAAACCGCCTTGGAAGACCTGCTCATGATCGTACGTCTCAAGAATTTGGTCGCGCACATAGCTGGTGAAGTACTTATAGAGGTACACACCGTTCGTGCCGGTTTCCTCTTGAACGTTGAGGTTCAGGTCCTCGGCCTTCGCCGCGTCATATTCCTCTTGGGTGATAACGCCATTGGTGAGCATGCGCGAAAGCACCACATTGCGACGATCGAGCGCGTTATCGGGATTGACGACCGGGTTGTACATCGTGGGCGAATTTGGAATGCCGATGAGCGTCGCGGCCTGGGCAATAGTGAGGTCGCTCGCATTCACCGAGTAATAATGCTTCGCCGCAGCCTGGATGCCGTAGCAGTTGTCGCCATAGTTGATGGTGTTCAAATACATCATCAAGATCTGGTCTTTAGAGTAAATCTGTTCCATCTCTTCGGCAAGCGTCATCTCGCGAACCTTACGCTTGATGGAAATCTCGTTCATCTCGGAAGACAAGATAGTGTTGCGCACATACTGCTGCGTGATGGTGGAAGCGCCCTCTTGGCCGCCAGCGAGATTCACGAACACCGCGCGGACAATACCCTGCAAGTCGACGCCGCCATGGTCGTAGAAGCGCTCGTCCTCCGTCGCGACCGTTCCCTTGAGCACATAGGGGCTCACTTGGTCGATTGTGACGGGCTCGCGTTTCTCCATGTACAACTCGGCCAGCACGGTAGTGCCGTCGTTGGCATAGATGGTAGACTGTTCCGGCAAGTCGAAAGCAGTCGTATTCTGCACACTGGGCAAATCGGCGCACCAGTCATCTATCAAGGACATAACTCCCTGATAGCAGCCGTAGCCGACCAGCCCGATGCCGGCCAGAACAATGATGATGGCCCAAAGGCCTGCGTGTGCGCGTTTTTCGCGCTGTTTTCTCCGTGGTTTCATACTGTGCAACGATACCCGAAAGCGATACTATTCGCAAAGTTTTACACGAAGACGATTGGACTTTTTACATGATGAACCCATACAGGCATATGGAACTTCTCGCCCCCGCAGGCTCGATGACGTGTTTGCATGCCGCGGTGTCGGCTGGAGCCGATGCGGTGTACTTGGGTTGCGATGCGTTCAACGCCCGCCGCAGCGCAGACAATTTCACCCTTGACGACCTGTCGCGCGCATGCGATTTCGCCCATCTGCGCGGGGTGCGCGTGTACCTCACACTCAACATCGCGATTATGCCCGACGAAATCTCGGCGGCGCTCGAGCTTGCCCGCCAAGCATGGCGACGCGGCGTAGACGCCCTTATCGTGCAAGATATCGGACTCGCCGCCGAAGTGAGGCGCGCGTTGCCCGATGCCCGCCTGCATATCTCTACGCAGATGAATACGCACAACGTTGACGGCGTGCGAGCGGCGGCGGAATTCGGCGCCGAACGCGTAACGCTGGCGCGCGAGCTGAGCTGCGCCGAGCTCGCCGAAGTAACCGAAGAGGCGCATAGCCTGAACATGGAAACCGAATGCTTCGCGCACGGAGCCCTGTGCATTTGCTATTCGGGACAATGCCTTATGAGCTCCATGATTGGCGGACGCTCCGCGAACCGAGGCACCTGCGCGCAGGCGTGCCGCCTTCCCTATACCCTCCGCGACGAGGATTCCGACGCAGAACTTTCGGCGCCGGGCGATCGCCTGCTGTCCCCGAAAGACCTTTGCACCATCGACATGCTTCCCAAGCTCGCAGAAACGGGCGTCGACAGCCTGAAAATCGAAGGCCGCATGAAATCGCCCGAATACGTATTCGCCGTGGTCGCGGCCTATCGCGCGGCAATTGACCGCTTGGCATGCGCCACCGACGAAGGCGCGCCTCTTGAAGAAGCAGGCGCGACCGAGGAAGAGCATCGCGCGCTTTCCGAAGCCTTCAGCCGCGGATTCACCGAAGCCTACCTTTCCCGCCGCCGCGGGAACGACATCATGGGCTACGGCCGCCCGAACAACCGTGGCGTTTTCGCTGGACGCGTTACGAAGGCGAAAGGCCGCGAGGTTGCCGTGGAGTCCCAAACCGAGCTGCACGAAGGCGACGTGTTGGAATTTTGGACCAATAAGGGACATTTCGCCTCGACGCTTGAGGCGTTTGAGCGCAAGGGCGACATGTATTACTTCGAAATCGACGGCCGCGTGGGCAAAGGCGATCGCGTGTTCCGCGTTCGCGACGCTTCCATGGCGTTCCACGACGACGATTTGGAACCTCGCCTTCCCGCACGCATGCGCGTCGTGGCCCATATCGGCGAGCCTTTGCGCTTTGTGGCAGAATGCGCCGGCGTGCAAGCCTCTTTCGAGGGCGCAACGGTGGAGGCGGCCCGCACGAAGGCCATTACCCCCGAAGAAGTGCGCGAACACGTTGACCGCCTGGGCAATACGCCGTTTTTCCTCACGGACCTCGACGTCGATGTCGATGAAGGCGTGGGCATGGGCTTTTCGGCTTTGCACAAAGCGCGCACGCAGGCGCTGAAGATGCTCGCCGAAGCCATGCTCGACCCATGGCGCGATCGCCTTATTGAAAAAGCCGAAAAGCCCGAACACGGCCGCGCCGTGCCGAAACCGACCGCCCATGACGCATGCGTCGTCGCATTTGCCACGAATCCCGCGTGCGCCCGTGCTGCCAAAAAAGCCGGCGCCGACGTGGTGTTCGTCACCGCCCTGAACTATCGTCGCGGCGAAGCCTGCTGCGAAGGCCGCATCATTGACGAAGAGCAGGCGGGGTACCCCGGCCGCTGCGCAATCGCAATGCCCGTGGTGGACAAGCTCCCCATGAACAGCGAAGAAGATGTCGACCTGTGGAAATGGGCGAAACCCGAAAAGCCGCTGTTCGTCGAAAACCTCGGCCAGCTCGTACGCGGCGCGAACATGGGTGCGCACGTGGAAGCAGGTCCGCACCTGCCCATCACGAACGCGGCATCGCTTTCCGTCGCGGCCGCCCTGGGAGCCCGCCGCGTTTGGCTTTCGCCTGAGCTTTCCTTGAAGCAAATCGCCGAGCTCGGCAAAGATTCGCCCGTCGAACTGGGCATTGTGGTTTGTGGCAACCAGGAGCTCATGACCTGCGAACACTGCCTGCTCATGAGCCAGGGCGCATGCAACCAGAAGTGTTCGCAATGCGAGCGACGCGCACACGCGCACACGCTGCTTGACCGCAAAGGCTATCGTTTCCCCGTGGTAACCGATTGCTTTGGCCGCAGCCACCTCTACAACGCCGTGCGTTTCGACGCCGCACACGTGGTTGACGAGCTTATCGACGCGGGCGTTTCGGCCTTCATGGTCGACACGACGCTCATGAGCGCGAACGAAGCTGGCAAGGCGACCTCCCGAGTCGTACGAGCCATCGAAGCCGCCAAGCGCGGCACGAACGTCGCAAAGGCGGAAGGTTGCACAACGGGACACTTGTTCAGAGGCGTGCAATAAACGCTGCCGCGCGAAGCGCCGCAACCTCGCAGTTCGTCTCAAATGCCGCCCGCGTTTCCTCGAAACGGAAACGCGGGCTTTTTTATTGTCCGCCTACCAGAATGGGCGAAATGCACGAACGCTTCAGCAAAAACAAGGGGATTTCGAACGATTGCCGCAGTATCTATGCGAGGAAATCGCCTGGAATTCAGCCGCAACAAGCGGCAACTCGACGCTAAAACGTGAGGAAAAGCGCAGGAAGCGGGCAAGGACTGGACAAGGTTTCACCTCTAGCATGGGCGTGCGCCCGCAGCGACGCAGACCGCAGCAATCGATTAGGAGGCGACCATGCCCACGTCCCTTTGTCCGCCCAATACCCCCCACGCGTCCTTTTCGCGTCGATCATTTTTCGCCCTTGCCGCCACGGCTGCATCATATGCCGCATTGGGCCCCGTAGCCTTCGAAAGCGCACCATTAGACCGTACCAGCCAACACCCGCTTTCCCGCCAGGCCTGGGCAGCAGAAACCCGAAGTCCACATAACACAATCGAAGGCATTTTAGGCGCCACGAGATGCGCACTCGATGAACTGAAAGCACACGAATACGATTCGTATTATTTAGGAACCCCCTATGGCAACACCGGACCCGACGGCGCTGGAGGCGACATTTCCACCTGGGATTGCTGGCACCCCAACGGCAAACCGAAATCAAATGGGCAGGCTTACATGAACTGCACGGGGTTCATCGTCGCAGTGCTTGAAGCGTGCGGCGCCAACTGCGACCCCATAGGGTCTTATGTTGGCTCATCGGGATACAACAGAGGCAACAAATCGAACTTGTCACGTTGGATTTCCTACCTCAACGACCACTCGGAACTGCGCACGAGATACGAAAGCAAAGAAAGCATGCTCGCCAGCGGCCAGCTGCGCAAAGGCGACATCATCATTGCCGATCCGCTCGATTGGGGAACGCCTGGCACCGATTGCCACATTCTGTTCTTCTGGGGCGACGCACCGAACCATGATCTGGCATGGCATTCCTCAAGCCATGCGGACGGCGTGATTGCGGGAGCGTGCCCCGGCAATATGATTTCCCAAATCACAGCAAAATGGGGCAACGTCTATTGGCTCCACGTGCCGCTCACGAACCTCATCACGCTTGCGCTTCAAAAACGCTCTGCGGAAATCTCGGTCGCGACGGGCGATGAAGGC
>CAKUEV010000118.1 GCA_934646845.1 uncultured Slackia sp. | reverse complement strand
TCGTCGATTGTTTCTTTTGGGTATGCCATTCTGATTCCTCCTCGAGAAATTCTCCAGGATTTGGGGCGCACCCCCTCGATGGTTGTGCTATCGGCATTCCTTTTGGGCCGAAGCATTTCAAGTTTTTTCATAAGACGGTTGAATTCCTGGACTGCAAAATGCGATACTTAGCTTGCCGAATAGGCGTGAGCCTTGCAGGCATCAGATTGGCGAGGTACGTACCTCGCCTTTTCTATTGATTCGCTTGGGGAGCGTTACGTGGTAAACCGTTTGAACCTCCATATCGACGAATCAGGTAGCCAGGATTTCTCGGAGGGGCGCTATATTGTTGCGGTCGTTCTCCATGATCATTCCGCCAATATTGCCGATCCAATCGACCGCTATGAATGTCGGCTTTCTATTGCGGGGCTTCCCAATATACCTTTCCACGGAAAAGATTTGCTGCATGGCAACCAAGATTATGTGGCGGTGTCGCCTGGGGATAGGAAACGATTGCTTGCTCAATTCGCTCGGTTCGTTCGTGAGCTACCATTTTCTTTCTTTGTTTTGCGGTATGGCGTTTCTGATGCTCGCAATAGAGAGGAACTTGAGGCGCGGATTAGACGCGATCTTGCCCTGTTCGTTTTTGATCGCTTGCCTTATTTTCAGTTGTTCGATGTAATTGCCGTTTACTACGATAATGGACAAGGGGCAGTTAGTATAGCGTTGCGCGATGCCCTCGACTTTGCTCTCGCTAAAAATGTTGCTGACTATCGAGACGCCGATCCTAGCGCACGCAGGCTTCTCCAAGTGGCAGATTATATTTGCACCGTTGTTCGCGTCTCGGATGATTACGACGCCGGCAGGCAGACGAAGACTCACGAGCGTTTCTTTGGAAATCGTCGAAGCTTTATGCAGTCGTTCAAAAAACAGCTTGACCGGAAACTGTTCAACTGAATGGCATGTTTGGAATCGTGCCCTGGCGGGCGTGATGCCCGACGACCGCTTCCTGATCGCGTTCTATGAAAACGCCCTAGGTTTCGCGGGGCTGTTTGAGAAGCATATTTGAGCGCAAAAAGAGTCGGAGACCGAACGCTCCGACTCTTTTGATGCAATGCTGCGATGCGAAATGCTACTTGCGGGTCTTGCGGCGGACAACTTTTGCCGCGGTTGCCCGCCGCAACCATGTCGGCGAGAGCCATGCCTCAGGGGACGTCGCCCGAACCGGTGGCGGAATCCTTTGCCGCGAGAGCACCCGCGGGTTTCGCGGGCGCGAATGCATCGTGCGGCTCGTACTTCACTCCGACGAAGGTGGTCGTGGCATGCTTTGAACTAGAATCGGATCGCTTCGAACTCAGTCCCCTGATTGATCTTCGGTGCTTGCTCAAAGGACTGGTTGGTCAGGCTCCGAGTCTGGTCGTAGTTATGTTCGCTAGCGCCCGTGCACTCCACAGAGCTCGCCTTGAACGAGTGCCGCGTTTTCCTCGTTCCCAAAGCTGGCAGAGTTCCCATGCTTACGGGTCTGTGGGTCCAGCTTTTTCGCATGGTTCCTTTGAGGGTGCCGAGTAGATTCGAGACCGCATCGTGTCCGTACCCCGTCTCGCAAAGCTTTGCAGTGTGGCACTGGCTCGATATCGTGCATAATCCGTCCATACATCAAAGAAGCCCTCCGTTTCTTATGCCTAAGAAACGGAGGGAGTTTAGTTCGAAGTAGGGCGCTTACCTAGATAATAAACGAGCCTGGGCTGATGGTGGCCGTGATACGTGGGATCGCCCTGCTTCTTTGTTAGAGCGTGCGACCAACATCGTTGCCGCTCCGAATGGCCAGGGCTATGTTAAATGGGTTTTCGCAATCACCGATCGAATATTTCTCGTCAACGGCCACGTTGTCGAGAAGACTTTTATTCGCATCCATTTCCGCACCCACAATTAGCGTGTCGCAAGAAAGCTTGCGGCTAATGCCGTCAGCCGTCTTGATGACAACATTGCCATCCTTCATCTCGCTAATAGATGCGCTCGGCCAAGCTCGTACGCCCAGTGCATACAAAGCTGTGGTCATCCATCGCTGAGCATGCTGCGATTGCTGGCAATCGAGTTTCTCGTTGGGCGCGTCGGTGACTAGCTGTACGCTTCTCCCGTGCACTGTCAACCACAGTGCCGCATCCCATGCCTGAGCATTACCGCCCCAAATCACTACTCGTTCGCCCTCTTCCCCATTCATGAATGCGTCAAAGTCGATAATGGACACGCTTCCGTCGTTTGCGGCGTTGAGTTTTCGGCGTGTGCCGCCTGTCGCCAAAACGACAGCATCTGCGCCCGACTGATTGAGAATGTCAGCATCGGCTTCGGTGTTTAACTTTACTGTCACGTTGGCGAGTTCCAATTGGCGCTCGAGATATGCGGTGAGTTCGGAAAGATTCTCGTGCGGGCCTTTGACCATTTCGGCAAAGGAAAGCAAGCCGCCAAGCGAGCTGTTCTTTTCGTACAGCGTAACATGATGTCCTCGCAAAGCAGCGATGCGCGCTGCTTCCATACCTGCGGGTCCGCCGCCCACTACGACAACGTTTTTGGCGGTTTCGGCTGGTATTAATTCGTAGGTCGAGGGTCCTCCTTCGCGCATAACGCGGTGCGTTAGAGCGTTAACGCGGCAATATCCCTCTTTCGCATTGGCTTCGTTGCTGCCGATATGGCAGTGTACGCATCGCGTACACGGAGCGATTTCGTCACGGCGACCTTCGGCCAGCTTATTAACGTACTCCATGTCGACAGTTAGAGGACGGTTGAGCAGATAGAAATCGACCTTGCCATCCACGAGCGCCTGTTCGAACATATCGGGAGCTATGGCGGGGTCGGCATAGCCGACGATACCGACGGGGATGTCGACAACCTCCTTATACTTTGCAGCTATGTCGAGCAGCATTCCTGCGCCGCTCGATTTCGCATTAATCATGCCTTCCCAATGTCGCTTGAAATTAAACTGCGTTGAAAATCCCGTAGCGCCCTCAAGTCCGTTCAGAATGAAGTACAGTTCGGGGGCGCATTGTGCAGCATGAGCGTCGAGCATGCCCATGCGGAGCTGGAGAGCGTCGGCGCCGGCATTCTCGAATAATTTTGCGAAAGCGAGGCTTTCATCCAGGCTATTAGCAAGATTGAAAGTTGTGGTGACGTTTTTGTCGAGGGTGGCTAGTGTGGGGTTATTGGGGATGTTGTCTTTTTCTTCGATACCGTGCATCAACACTTCGATTGGGAAGTCGTCTCCGCAGGCCTCTTTAACTTTCTGAATACATTCCACCGTGAAGCGTGCTCGGTTTTCTATGGAGCCGCTTCCGTATTCATCAGTACGTGTGTTTGTGGCGCGTCGCATTAGCTTTGCTCCAACGCCGTTGCCAGAGGAGTGGATTTCAAAAGCTTTGGCTCCAACGCTTTTGAACCAAAGGGCACGCTCCGCCGCCTCATCTTCCATTTCATGGAGCTCCTCAACGGTGATTTCCTCAATCGCGGGAAGCATCATGCCCGTTGAGAAGCGACCGCCGACGTGACAATCGTTCGCCTCACATTCTGAAATAAGGCGTTCTAGGAAGGTGCGCGCTGCTTGCTCCTTTTCTGCAGTTTCGAAGGGAGGAATGAGGTCGCTTACGTTTTCTAACCAGATGAAGGACGTGCCTCCGCGTGCTATGTTCGCGTAATACTCGAACAGCTCATCAGTAAGTCCAGCCAGATAGCACGCTGATCCAGCTGACGCCTTTACGATGCGATTTTTCAATTCGAGGCTTCCCATCATCCAAGGGGAAAGCAGTGTTTCGAAATTTGTAGTTGCTTGCTTAAAATCCTCTTGGGGATTAAGTGTCGCTTGGGGGATTAGCTCATTTGAGGGATTTCCAGATGCTTTGTCGCCAGTTTTGCCTGCGCTTGCCGCATCTTTGGAAGTAGGTTGAGCGCATCCTGTAAATCCGAGGACGGCTAATCCTGCTCCCGAGAATGCGGCGCCCTGCAAGAACCTTCTGCGATCGATTGAAGTGTGGTAAGTCATGAGATCCTCCTTTTTGACCCCTCTTTGGCACTTGGCCTTTACGATGGTTGCTTAAAACTGCTGATAAATCACTCACACGGCTTATGTGATATTGTGATTTCTATTTAGAAGGCTCGCATGGATTGGGTGAAAAGTGAATTATGGAGCAAATATGCCGGCACACACTTCTGTGGAGCATTTTGGCGAAGAGGCTCGGCAGAGGGTCTCTGTTGGCTTTCCGCGGACGATTCGCCGTGTCAATTTATGCTTTGGGCTCTCGTTTGCGTTTTTGTTTGGACTGATTGTGCTGTGGGGCGGCATTCCTGTCAGTAAACTTGTCGGTCTTGACATGGGCGGAACAATAAAGTTGTGGTCTCTCCCTATGTTCTTTGCGATTGCCGTAGCCCTTCTGCTCGCAATGACGCTCAATCAATGCCGCTCTGTGGGTGCTATGCGCACGGCTCCGGCAATAAGTGGCTTGCTCTGCGCCGTTGGCCTTCTTGTCCTCTATTACTCCAATCAAGGTTCTGGCGGTTTTCTACTCGTTATTCTTTCTGGATTATGCACGGGTTTTGGCTATGGGGTTTTGCTGCTTGGATGGATAAACCAACTGACGAGCTTCAGCGAGCCATTCATCGCTAAGGAACTTATGGGCTCTCTCGCCGTCTCGATCGTCTTCTATTTTGTTGCCCGTTTGCTAGCGGCGGGAGAGGCTTTTCTTTTTGTTTCCGTAGGGCTCTCTTTTGCATCGTCGTTCCTTCTATGGACTAGACGCAAGAATCTACGCTCTTTGTCGGGCGGGATGAGCTTTGGGATGACTGGTGTGAAGGTCGTCTTGGGGGAACTTCGAGAACCTATCGTGTGCGTGTCGGCTCTTGCGGCTGTTGTATCGCTTACTCGATATGCCGCCATCACAAGCGTCTCTAATTCAGCGCTGTTTGATTTCGCGACTCATGGTTCAGCACTTGTTGTTAGCGCAACCCTCTATGTCCTTCTCCGTATTTTTGGAAATAAGGGAACTGTTAGCTTGGGGCATACTGCTATTCCTGCAATCTACCGTGTGGCGTTTCCCGTCATAGCAACCTTGCTATTGCTCGCTTCTGCTTTTGGCCACTATGTAAATATAGTTGTGGCCGCGGTGGCGTTCGTTGTATTTCTCATTGTGTCAATCTGTACTATGCATTCGGCTCAGTCTATTGCTCGTAGGCATCGAGTGTGGCCACCTCTCGTATATGGTCTGATAGCGGGTTCGATGTATGGCTCCTTCGCTCTCGTCATGAGCCTGCGCAGCCTGTGGACTTATCCCGCGGTAAAAAGCGACGGAGCCTCGCTTACCGTTATAGTCATCTTGGCTTTCTATGTGCTCGCTATGTCGTTCTTTATTCTGCAGGGGCGGCTGGGTCACATGAAGGGCGTTGCTGCTTCTGCGGCAGACGACAAACCTGTAGTGGTTGTCGTTGAAGAAACGGCCTTCAAATGCGAATTGCTTGCAAAGGAATTCGGCCTCACTCAAAGGGAACGGGAGGTCATGGTCCTTATGGCGAAAGGACGCGATGTCCCCAGTATTGCTCAACAGCTTTTTGTGTCGGCTAATACGGTGCGTTCTCATAGCAAGAATATTTACAAGAAATTAAATATTCACTCGAAAGCGGAGTTGTTTAATTTGCTTGATGGCCTACCTGCTGTGGATGAACGCTTGAACGGAGGGAATTCAGGCGCCAGCGAATAATGCGGCTTATTTGCCAGTGATGCGGTTGATTTTCATTGTTAGCCGGACGCTTGCGGCGCAAATAGGATTCTCGCAGTTAGCAGGACGGGCGCGTGGGCGCCCGTCCTGCGCTTTTCCGGGTTGAATCTGAATCTACCCCGATTCCGTTGACACCTTCTACGCCGCCCTCGGGACTGGGACTGTTTTTTGGACATTCGGAACCGAGCTGCTGAGCGCACTGCCGCTCATATTCCACGGGCGATAGGTTGCCGAGGGACGAATGCGGCCGCCTGGTATTGCAATACAACTCGATGAACTTGAATATTTCCTGCCTGGCCTCTATCCAGGTTTCGTACTTGCGATCGAGAGGGGGCTCACTCTTCAGGGTCTTGAAGAACGGCTCCATGACGGCGTTGTCGTAAGGGCAGCCCTTGCG